>NZ_JBQEMS010000016.1:0-129675 GCF_052044265.1 Sinorhizobium sp. 22678
CTGGTCAGGGTTGCGCAGCCCGGTCGGCGGCGGATGGCTCCAGCTGCAAGATAAACTTTAGCTTTGACATCCCGATCACTCCGCCGCTTTCAGCTGCGCAAGGGCTTGCTGGCGCTTGGCGATGACCACCGGATCCTTGGTAAAATCCGTCTTCCGGCCAGGCTTCGTGCCGCGCTTTTGATAGCCATTGCTCTGGCTGCCGTCGCGAATGCCGAACATATGGTCCGTCTGGCCGGTGCGGCGCGGCCCGCCCTTGCTGCGCTGTTGCTCTCGTCCGGCCTGCATCTCGGCCACCACCGCCAGCATGTCATCAAGGCGCTTGTTCTCAACCACCTCGCAGCGGTGCACCGAGCGCAGCGTGTCGAAGGTTCTGTAGGGCAGGGACGTCCCCTCATGGGTGACCTCGAGGCGACCGTCGGGATAGTCGCAGACAATGACCTTCTTGCCGGCGAGCGCCGTGGCGAGGTCGGTCGGATCGAGGATGAACATCACCTTGTCATAGCGCAGCGTCAGCGACTGCGACAGCTTGCGGATCTCCTTGCGGCACATCGCGCCATCGAGGTTCTCATGCGCGGCAAACGGCCGATGCATGTCCTTCGGATTGCGCGGCGCCTTGCCAAAGCGGCGATTGAAGTCGGCCATGAACTCCGGCGCATAGGCATTCGCCGCCGCGATCGTGTCGATGCCGCGCAGCCGCAGTTCCTTGACGAGGCGATCCTGCAGCGTCTGGTTGGCGCGCTCGACGCGTCCCTTGGCCTGCGGGGTGTTGGCGCAGATGATGTCGATGTTGAGTTCATAAAGGGCTCGCCCGAACTGCGTCAGGCCACTGGTTCTGTCCTTCTTGGAAGCATGGGTGGTGCGGAAGACGCCATGCTTGTCGCTATAGAAGGCGATCGGCTTGCCCCATTGCTGCAGGTAGGCCTTCGTCGCGTGCAGATAGTCGAAGGTGTTCTCCGATCCGGCGAAGCGTAAGTGCAACAGCTTGCCGGTGGCATCGTCGATATAGACGAGCAGGGCGCATTTGGGGCCGCGGCCTTCGAACCACCAATGAAGCGAGCCGTCGATCTGAACGAGTTCGCCGAAACAATCGCGCCGGCCGCGCGGCTGGAAGACCCGCTTCTTGCGCTCGCGTCGCGACACCCAGATGCCGACTTCCATCATCCACTGACGCAGCGTCTCCTTGCTGACGGCAATCCGGTGGCGCTCCAGCAGCTTCTCGGCCGCCAACGTTGGTCCAAAATCCCCGTAATGCTCACGCACCAGATCGAGCACCAGGTTGCGGAAATCCTCGCTATGACGCCGGTTGCTCGGACGGCCGCGCTTCTTCGACACGAGACCGTCGGCGCCGTCCAGGTCATAGGCCTGCAACAGCCGGTGGACCTGACTGCGGCTGAGACGAAGCAACGCGGCCGCCTCGACGACGGTCAGGCTGCCACCGCGAATCCGCTGTATGAGTTCAAGACGATGCAATTCCTTCTGCGACATGGTGATCAAACAAGACATGACGACTCCGAACGCTCATGGTCTCAACCACGCTTCACGTCGCCAGTCTTCCTTCCAAACGTTGACGTTTGACCAGCATCCCGAGAGGCGACGACGTCGCATCTCTAACTGGCTCATATGTCGCGTCTCTAAACTGCCGCTACACTGGCATGTCAGATAATCTATCTTATGGAACACACCGCAGGTTTTGTTTCCGTTGCTTTGCTCAATGACAACAAGATGCTTGGACCTGATTCGCATCTTCACGACGCGATAGCGCGCGCAAGACAAATCTTGACATGCTGAACAGAAGGCTATCCTGGGCCGCTTCTCTCGCTGAACGTACTTCGCTGCCAGCTCGTACCTTTCAGATCCGCACGGCACATTGTACCTTCGGGTCGGTAGCAACGATTCCATAGAACGCCTGTGATTACAGGCGTTTCCAGTCACTCACTCACCCAGTTTCGGAGCCGAAACCGCACTCTTTGGAGCTTTGGTATGGTTAACGGGATCTGCTTGATCCTCGTTCGCCACATCTAGCCATCCGAGAGCTTGAACTCCGAAGTGACCTCCAGCGCGCGGTCCTGGCGCGCTTCGACGCCTTCAGGCTGGCGGTGTGTGAGCAAGGTGCGGTCACGCTCGCGGATCAGTTCGGTTATTTGCGGCTCGTAGGCGGCGAAAATTGCCGTCAGCCAACGGTTCACGAGATAAGACGGCCGCGGCATCTGTACGTCGAAGCGCGGCAAAAGAGCGATCGTGCCTTCCGCCCCGAGCCAGTCATCGCCGACCACCCACTGGTTCACCGTGAAAAGCCGCAAAAGGCGCCCGTGAGCGTCGACCCCCACAGCCGCGAGATGGTGGATCGGCCCTTGCGGTCCTTGCGGTCGCAAGAAGCAGTGGAAATGGCCGTGTTCTTCCGCTCCCTCTTCAGCCGGGTGGCAGTGATAGAACCACTGAGCGCCGCTCGTCGGGTCGAACACATCGCCGGTCGGGTAGTGATCCCAGGCCTTGATTTCAGCCGTGTCGCGAAAGGTCTCGCTGAGCACGTTGAGACCGCCCTTGGCGAGCAAGGTTTCGCAGTAGGCGATCTCGCGGCGCGCGAGTTCTAAGGCTTGCTCAGCCATTTTCCCGGTCCGGTAAGGGAATGGGCGGCGGAGGCGGCGGAAGCTTCTTGCTCTCGGCCGGGAGGGGAACCGGCGGCGGAGGCGGCGCGAGCTTGGGTGCCGCTGCCGTGCAGGGTGCCCCGGCGGCACAAGGCGCGATGGGCACTGGCGCGGGCGGCGGCGGTGGTGCCGCGAGCGGAGCGCCAGCGGCGCACGGGGCACCTGCGGCACAGGGCGCCGCCCCTCCCGCCGAACCGGAGGCCGCTGCCGGCTGGGCGCGCGGAACGGGATGACTGTGGTGATCGACGGCCACAGCGGCGGTCGCTGCCGCCAGCGCTGCACCGAAAAGAAGCGTGTTCCTTGTCGTCATTTCTTCTTGAACCCGTCGAGACCGAAAAGCGGACGCATCCAGACGCCGACGAACGAGCCGACAAAGGCAGTCGCAAACCACAGCCAGCCATGCACGCTGCCCGAAGCGATGCCTGAGAACAACGCGCCTATATTGCAGCCGAAGGAAAGCCGTGCGCCATAGCCCATCAACAGACCGCCGACGACGGCCGCGAGCATGGAGCCAAACGGAATTTTTGCCTTCGGCGCGAATTTTCCGGCAAGACTCGCGGCGGCTGCCGAGCCAAGAACGATACCGAAATTCATCACCGATGTAACGTCGGCGAGCACGCTTGCATTGAGCGCCGCTTGCGGCCCCGGCCAGTTCCAGAACTCCCACGTCGCGACCGGTACGCCGACCGCCTGCGCCGCCTTGGCGCCCCACAGGCCGAAGCCGAACGTGACCGACCAGGGATGGCCGGCAAGCAGCAGCGTGGCGACATTGAGCAAAGCCATGAGCAGCCCTGCCCCCACCAGAGGCCATGGACCGTAAAGCAGCCAGGCCCAACCCGCACGCGACGGTTCCGGCTCCCTTTCGATATTGCCATGCGCGCGCCACTCGATCAGCACCGTCGCCAGGGCAATCAGGCCGAGCCCTGCGAGCGTCGCGAGGATGGCAGTGCCGGTCCCGAGTTGCCGGCCGAGATCGACCGTGCCGAAGGATGGAAGGGTCAGCCACCACGGAAGATGCGCCGAGCCGATGAGCGCGCCGACGATGAAGAAGGCAAGCGTGACGAGCATGCGGGCCGAACCGCCGCCGACCGTGAACAATGTGCCCGAACCGCAGCCGCCGCCAAGCTGCATGCCCAACCCGAACATGGCAGCCCCGACGAGTACCGAGACTCCGACCGGCGCCAGCGCGCCGACGAGCGGCTGGCCACCGAGACTGCCTGCCGAGATCAGCGGGATCATGGCCAATGCCGCCACGCCGATCATCAGCATCTGGGCGCGGATGCCGCGCCCGCGACGTTCGACCACCATCCGGCGCCACCCGCCCGTGAAACCGAAGGAGCCGTGATAAAGGGCGACCCCCAACAGGCCGCCGACGACGAAGAGGGCCGCCTGCCGCAGATCGATCAGCTGCGCGATGACGAGAAAGCCTATCAGCAGTGCGCCGCCGGCTACGAGCGCCGGCCCACGATCGACAATCGCCGGCGGCAAATATCGCGAACGATCAAAGGAAATGTCGGTCATTTCGAATTCCTGCCGCTTGTGCGGCATTGGTCAAATCGCGAATGTCCGCAGCTTGCGGACATTCGCCTGTTCTTCCGCTACCGCGGATCGGTCCCGTTCCGCTGGCGTCAGGTGCCCGACTTGTTCTCGACCGGGCGCGCCGGGTCGGCCGTCCATTCGGCCATCGAGCCGTCATACATAGTGGTGTTCTTGTTGCCTAGCACCTCGGACAGGGCGAACCATGTTACGGATGCCCAGTGCCCCGTGTTGCAGAAGGCGATGTTTTCCTCTTCCGCAGCCAGACCGGCGGCCTCGGTCAGGGCCTTCACAGTTTCGGGTCGGGCGAAAAGCGCGTGGTCCTGACTGTAGAGCTTGGAGTGCTCGATATTGATCGATCCAGGAATAGTGCCGTTGGCGCGCACGACCGGGCTCTTGGACTTGCCCTCGTGCTGCTCGGCCGGCCGGCCATCGATGAGCTTGACGCCGGCCTTAAGCGCGGCAGCGACTTCCTCGGTCGTCGCCAGCAGTTTTTCCTGCGGCTCGGCGTGGAACGTCGCCGGTTCGGGCTTTACTGCCTCGGCGGAACGGGCCCCGCCGGCGGCGTCGTACTGCCGCCACCCGCCGTCGAGGATCGAGACTTCCTCATGGCCGAGATATTTGAACGTCCAATAGACGCGGGTCGCGCCACCAAACTCGGTCGAATCCGTACCCCAGGGCACGATGACGACGTGATCGTCATCGTCGATGCCGAGATCGCCGATCAACTTGGTGATCTGCTCCAGCGGCGGCAGCATGCCGGGGACGCCACCCACCTCGGTACGCCAACCGGCGCTCGCATAGGGGGCGACCACCGCGCCCTGTATATAGGGCTTGTCGCCAAGTTCTGTCTCGGCGACCTTGTCGCGGATGTCGAGGATGACGACGTCCTTATCGCCGGCATGCGCCTTGACCCATTCGGCATCTACGAGTGGACTGATGTCGGCAGCCAGCGCTGAAGAGGCGAGGAAGGACAGCGTGAAGGCTAATGATGCGATGCGCATTTTGTGAGGCTCCCGAATTCATATGTGAACCTCATCTACCCCGCGATGTACATCGAGTCAGGACATGGTTTGGCTGGAGATCCGCCGAACCTTGGAAAATCTTTCTGTACGTTACCAGCGATGCGGTAAGCCGCGTCGAGGACGCCCCGCCCGGGAGCGTCCGCTGCTCCTGCGCAGCTGCATTGTCTCCGGTCGTTTCCTCAGAACTTGTGGCTCAAGCGCAGCGAACCGGCATGACTGTTGTAGGTGTCCGAGAATGAGCCGTTATATTCCACGCGGAGACCAAAGCCGCTATCCGTTGCAAGATCGATGCCCGCGGTTACCCGCCCGACCACGTCTGCCAGCGGCACCTCGCTGTCGAACATGCCGATCCCGGCCGGAGCACCGGCCAGCCGGGCCGAGGTATCCCAGCTGTCGACCGTGCTGAAGCTCACTCCTGCGCCTGCAAACGCCCGCATCACCGTCGTTTCGTTCACCTCGACCCGCGTGCCGACCTCGATAGCCGGGGTTGCGTGGAAGCTCCATTGGCCGGAGTCGTCAACCAGGAGATCGAGCGCGCCGGTTCCCGACTCGAGATAACCGCTGGCATGCGAGTAGATCAGATCGAGATCGACCAGAGGCCGCACATAATAGGGCTCCTGCGCGAAGGTATAGGCGGCGCGTACCCGGGTGCTGAGGTTGTAGATCTCCGGATCGCCCTCGGCCTGGCCGGCGAAGCCCGGAATGCGGATCGTGCGCGTGTTGTCGTACCAACCATAGCTGCCGGCGACGGCGCCCGACAGCAGCCATGGGCCGATCTCATGCTTCAGCGAGGCGCCGGCATAGATGATGTCCCCGTCGGCGTTGACCCGGCCGTCGTCGCCGCGAATGGAACTGCGGTCATAGCCGCCGGCGAAGCCGACGAACCAGTCCGGCGATACCTCCACCTGGGCCCCCGCCCGAAGAGCGTAGGTCGTCGTATCGAAGCCCGACACGCCGCCGCCGGCCTTCTGGTCCAGTGTTTGTGCGCCGGCCTGGCTCCACATGCAACTCGTCTCGACCAGAGCCGAGGTGCCATCGGCAAACATCGGGCAGCTCAATAGCAGGTCGAGACGCTGCTGCGTCATGGCGATGCTGCCGGCCGCGGCCGCGCCCGAAATGCCGGGCGACATGTCGGAGAGAGCAGCCGCGTAGTCGCCGGAATCGTGGTCGGCCAGAGATCCGAGCGTGCCGAAAAGCGTGCCGAAGGAACCGCCGCCGGCGTCCCAAACCTCCTGCAGATGACCGGCGACATTGTTCTGGTCTTCGTTCAGCACGGCACCGGGATCGGTGAAGTGAGCCGAGTCCGCTGAAACCGACAGCTCATTTCCCGCACGGCTGATGGAATAATCGAAGATCGACGACTCGGCGCTCAACGAATGGTCCAGGGCGCCTTCGACAGTGAGGAACGGCAGGCTGATGTCTGGCAGGACGCTGATGGCGTTCACCGTCAACTTGCCGGCGAGCGTGGCGTCGCCGTCGATGATCAGCCGGTCCATACGGAAGCCGGCGAAGTCGGCGGTGATCCCCAGCAGCCCACCTGCGTCCTGCGTGAGGTCGCCTGTGATCCGGGTGCCGTCGATACCGCCGGAACGACCGATCGTGAGGCTGCCATGATTCATTACGTCAGCCTCGTAGATCTCCGCATCCGCCAGCAGGCCGCCTGCCTTGTTGACGACGGAGACCGCCGTGTCGCCGCCCAAGCGGGCCACCCTCGACATTTTGGCCGCGACGGGCAAGGCTCCTTTCACGCTGCCGCTGATGGTACCGGCGTTGTTCACCATCAGGGTGCTGTCTCCGGGCGAGTTTACGCCGGCGGTATATTGAACGGCGACGCCCGAAGCGGCCGAGACGCTGCCTCCGGAGTTGACGGTCAACACGTTGTTTTTACCGGCCGAAACCCAGATGCCGGCACCGGTGTCGCCGGAACCGCCGGTGACAGTACCACTGACGGTCACATCGACCGTGCCGTTGTTGTCCGTTCCTGCATCGCTCTGCGCGAATATGCCGATCGAGTCCTTGCCGGACGCCTGAATAGTCCTGCCGGCAGCGAGGCTGACCGTAACATTGCCGCTCTTGCCGTTCGACGAGAGATTTCCGTTGGAACCGATAAAGGCACTCGTCGCATTGCCGCCGAAGCCGCCGCCGCCCCCGATCGACTGCGCCAGCACGCCGAAGGCGTAGTCGCCGCGCGTGAAGATGCTGCCGTCGGCCGTGACGGCGACGTTGCCACCGTCACCGTAGCTGCCGGGGCTTTTGCCGGTGAAAGAGAGCGGTGCACCAGAGGCGGCGCCGCCAACACCGCCGCCGCCGCCGATCGACTGGGCGACGAGGCCATGGGCGGCTATGCCCCGCGTCGTGATCGAGCTCTGGCTCGTCAGGTCGACCGTGACTGCGCCGCCGTCTATTGTTCCACCGCCCGAGCCGCCCACCACCAGCGAGGCAATGCTGTCGGCCTCGCCAGCGCCCCCGATGCCGCCGCCGCCGCCGATCGACTGGGCGACGAGGCCGAATGCCCGTGCTCCCGAAGTGTTGAGGGTCGTGCCGACGCTGAGATCGACTTCGCCGCCGCTGCCGCCGACACCGCCGCTGCCGCCGACAACGAGATCGATCGTGTGGCTGTGCTCTTTTTCGGCGGCGGTGCTGCTTCCGGCGCCGCCGACGCCGCCGCCGCCGCCGATCGACTGCGCTACGATGCCGTGCGCGTCATCGCCGCTCGTCGAAAGGTTGATCCACCCCTTCGCAGTGACCGTACCGCCGCTGCCGCCGGCACCGCCGCTGCCGCCGAAGCCGCCGCCGACCGTAATCCTGCCTGCCGCCTGGTCGGAACCATCGCCGCCCTGCCCGCCGCCGCCGCCGATCGACTGCAGCAGCACGCCATAGGCGCTGTATCCCGCGGTGCTGATGCTGTTGCCATGATTGTCGTCGAAGGTGACGTCGACCGCACCGCCATTGCCGCCCGCACCGCCACTGCCGCCGACACCGACGGTGATGTTGGCCGTTGCCTGGCTTCCGGACGCGGTGGAGGTGCCGCCCGCACCGCCGCCCCCGCCGATCGACTGGGCGACGATGCCGTCGGCCCAGTCGCCCAGCGTGGCGATGCGACCGGCATGCGTCAGCGTGACCGCGTTGCCGTTTGCGGCCGTACCGCCAGTGCCGCCGTCGTCGATGGTCGCGCCGACACTGACGCCGAAGCAGTAGCCGGATTCACCATCGCCGTCGACGCTGGGGCAATCGCTCTCTCCCTCGTCGTCGAGCGGCTCGGAACCGTCGGAAGTGGCCTGCCCCACCGAGCCGCCCAGCCCGCCGCCACCGCCGATCGACTGCGCCAATACCCCGTCGGCATCGGCGCCAAAAGTAGTGATCTTACCTGCGGTGGTGACGTCGACCGTGCCGGCGGAGCCGCCGCTGCCGCCGGTGCGACCCAGCGAAACGTCGACAGATGCGGAGAAAGCGCCGCTGCCCTCTTCCGATTCTTCGGCTTCCTCGCCGCCGGGCAGACTGGCGCTGGCCGACAGCCCGACGCTGGCGCCCTGCGAAGTCCCGCCGCCACCGCCGATCGACTGGACGAGCACGCCGCGCGAACCGGACCCGCTGGTCTGCAGGCTGGTGCCGCTGTCGAGGGTCACAGTCGCGTTCCCGGCGCCGGCGCCGCCGCTGCCTGATCCGCCGATCCCGACTTTTGCCGTCAGGTTGAAGCCGCTGCCGATCTCCTTGCTGTTGACACTGCCGACGCCGCCATTGCCGCCGCCGCCGCCGATCGACTGCGCCACGATCGCATTGGCATAGTCGCCGACCGTCGCCACCGAGGCGCTGTCATCGAGATCGACCGTGACGGTACCGCCATTGCCGCCGCCGCTGCCCGAGCCTCCGACCGAGACGCCGATGTCGGCGCTGACCGTGTCCACCGTGCCGGCCGTCGCGGCCATTGACGACGCGCTGCCGCCATTGCCGCCGCCGCCGCCGATCGACTGCGCCACGAGGCCATGCGAAGAGGCGCCTTTCGTGGAGACCGCGGTGCTGCCGTCGAGCGTCAGTGACACCGCGGCGGCGTCATGGGACGACCCACCGCTGCCTCCAACCGCCGTGGAGACGCTCATCGCCAGGGAGACATCCTCACCGGTCGGCACCGCCACGGTGAGTGCGTCGGCAATCGAAGAGCCGCCACTGCCGCCGCCGCCGCTGATCGACTGCGCGAGCACGCCGATGGCATCGGTCACGTCGCCGTCGTCCTGTCCGGTCCAGATGGAACTGTCGGTCAGATGCACTGTAACCTTGTCGCTGTACCCGCCGTTGCCACCGGTACCGCCGACGGCGACCGACGCGGTGAAGCCGAGACCTGCGGAATAGGAGCTCGCGGTGCCGCCGGTGCCGCCGCCGCCGCCGATCGATTGCGCCACGATGCCCGCGGCGTGCGAGCCGCCGGTCATCAGGCTGAGGCCCTGGAAGCCGACATCCACGGTATTTGCATAGCCGCCACCGCCACCGCCGCCGCCGATCTGGAAGCTGCCGAACCCGGCATCGCCGCCCGTGGCGTTGCCGCCATTGCCGCCGCCGCCGCCGATCGACTGCGCGAGAATGCCGACCGCTCCGGAACCCCCGGTCGCGATCGTGACGGGCTGCGGCGCTCCGGAACCCGCGGAGCAATCGCTGCTGGGATTCGCATTGGTGACGCAGACCCATCCGCCGCTACCGCCACCCGAGGCACTGCCGCCGACGCCCAGCCCCGGAACCGCAACCGACATATCGATCACATCGCCACCATTGCCGCCGCCGCCGCCGATCGACTGCGCCATGATCGCATGCGCCATTTCTCCCTGCGTGTTGACCGAACCGCCGGACAGCAATATGTTGGCATGAGTACCGTAGCCGCCGGCGCCGCCCGAGCCTCCGACGCCCGCGATGCCTTCAGCACCGCCACCTGAACCGCCGCCGCCGCCGATGGATTGCGCCATGATACCGATCGCCGCGTCGCCGGCGGTGCTGATGGCACCCGAGCTCCGGACCTCGGCAGTACCGCCGTAGTTGGCGGCGCCGCCGGTACCTCCGATAGACAGCACCCCGCCCGCCGTGCCGGCAGCGCCGCCGCCGCCGCTGATCGACTGCGCGATGATGCCGTGCGCGGAATAGCCGGTCGTGGTGATGATTCCGGTATGCTGGACGCTGGCCGTCTCGGCCTTCCCGCCGTCGCCGCCATCGCCACCCAGCTCGAGCGTCAGCCCGTCGGCGATGCCGCCTGTGCCGCCGCTGCCGCCGATCGACTGTACCAGGATGCCATAGGAATGGTCGCCCGAGGTGTCGATCGTCCCGCCAGCATTGTTGATGGTGGCCGTATTGCCATCGCCGCCATTGCCGCCATTGCCGGCACCGCCGCCGAGCACGTCGGTGAAATCGCCGCCCGTGCCGCCGCCGCCGCCGATCGAATGCAGGGTGACCGCAGCCGAAAAGTCCCCTGTCGTCGTGATCTTGGAGCCAGCAGTGACATACGCACCGACACCGCCGGCATTGCCACCGTAGCCGCCGCCGCCGCTCGTTCCGACAAGGGCCGTGTCGTCGCCGCCATTGCCTCCCTGACCGCCGATGCTTCCCCCCAGCAGGCCGTAGGCCTCGAGGCCGTCGGTCTCGATGGAACCGCCATAGACGTTGATCTGAATCTCGCCGACGTCGCCGCCTTTACCGCCGGAGCTGTCCTTCTCGCCGCTGGCGCCGTCGCCGCCTCTACCGCCCTGGGCCAGCCCGACGACGCCGGCGACATAATCGCCTTTTGTCGAAACCGTGACACCCGATTGGACGCTCAGGGTCGAGTTGAACGCAGAGCCGTTCCCGCCACGACCTCCGGTCGTTGACTTGGTGCCGGCGCCGCCATCACCACCCTGGCTGATGGCAACGATGCCGCCGGACAGTTCGTTCGGACCGGAGCCGGTGGCGACCACGGTGATGTCGGAATAGGTGTCGATGCTGAACTGGTCGCCGTCCGCGCCGGCGCCGCCATTGTCGGATGAATCCTGAGAGGCCGTGCCATAGGAGCCTTGGCTGAACGCATAGATGCCACGCACGCTGTCGGCACTGTTCGAGTAGATGTTGATCGCACCGACCGAGGCATTTCCGCCGGTTGATCCGTTGCTGATGCGGATGGCGTCACCTGCCCCACCCGCGCCATTGTCGTGCCCCCCCGCCTGGCCGATGGATTGGGCGGCGAGACCCCAGACATAGTCCAGCCCGTTCAGCGGGTTGGTCGCGCTGCCGAGATTCACCTGCCCGGTGTTGGTGATGCTGATGCTTCCGCCGCTGCCGCCGACTCCCCCGAACTGGTCGCCTGCCGCGCCGCTGTTCTGGTTGCCGCCGGTGCCACCCTTGCTCACGGCATGGAGGCCGGCCATGCCCCTGGCCGTATTGGAGCTGAGCGACTCTACGCTCAGCGCGCCGTAGTTGGTGATCGTCAGCGCGCCTCCGGACCCGCCTGCCCCACCATTGGACTTGTAATTGTCGTTATCCCCGTCCCCCGAGCCGCCGAAGCTCGTCGCGGAAATCAGGCTGCCGATCGAGCCTGGATCCGTCGAGGTGGTCAGAGTTATGGGCCCGTAATTGGTGATCGTCACGGTGCCCCCTGCGCCGGCGCTTCCCTCGTCGACGCCAGCGCCACCCATTGTGTATGTCATGATGACACCGCCGACCGAATCCCAGGGCATGGTGTAAGGGAGACTGGCGCCGGCCGTGTACGAGGCCTGGGTGTCGATCGTTATGTTCGCTCCGGGATCACCGTTCTTCTCATCCTTGTCATCCACACCACTGTCGCCCCAACAGGCCGACCATGTGTATCCATAGTCGACCTGGCCGATCGTCTGGGTTGCACTTCCATTGCAACCCGCATACGCCTCGCCGGCCAGGGCCGCCCCGCCGAGACCGACGGCCAGCACGAACAAAAAGTGCGAGGTGTTCCGCTCGGACGGAAGCGCAGCTTGGAGGCCGGACCCGAATGCTGCGAGCGAAGATTTCGGCCGGGCTTTCCTGCTTCTGGTGGCGTGCTTCATCCGATGTATCCCCCCGAAAAACGGCGCCCGTACAGCGAGACACGGCGGCAAGCCTTGCACCGCCATGTTCAACGTGCGAGTGTGCGACGCACTGAATATGCGACTCTTTATAAGTATTAATGATGCGCCCTCAGCGCATGGACACGCCCTATTCGATGAACCGGTCGATCTACTCGGTGAAGAAACCAATCCTGCCCCGGGGATGACGGCAATTAGGGAATTACAGCTTCGATGGTTGTCATTGCCGAGCCCGATCCTCGTCGCGAGCTGAGTGGAGGCCACATCGCGGATCCGAGCTCCGGGCGGAGCCGGACGACGCGAAAAACCGACAGGTCGGGCACCGTTCTGGTGGGTGCGCTCGGTTCGTTCTGGCGGGCGCAGACGGCCGGCTGGCTCTTCGGCGCGCTGTTTGCCGTCGTCAGCCGTATTCTCGCATTCGAGGACGTGGCGTTCGCGTTTGCATTGACCGCCGTTCTCGAGCCCCTCGGCTTCGCGCTCACCACCCTTGCTTACCGGGTATTTCGCCACCGGATCGGCGGCGTCACGCTGACGGTCGTCGCGGTCGCCCTGGCGCTCTCGATTGCCGGTGGCCTGCTGCAGATGCTGATCGCCAACGGAATAAAGGACATCCTGCAGCCGAACATCGATCCGGACTACGGCGCCAACGGCTCGGTGATCCCGGCGATCTACTATACCCTGATCTTTCTGGGATGGTCTCTTGCCTATCTCTGGATCAAGGCGGATGCCGACGCGAGAAAGCAACGGATCCGGCGCCACCGGGCCCGCGAGGAGGCGCTGCGGGCCGAGCTTCACCAGTTGCGCCTGCAACTCGATTCGCACTTCCTGTTCAACGTGCTGAACACCGTGGCGATGGAGATTCCCGAGGAGCCGGACACGGCGCTCGAGATGATCCACCGGATCACGGCCTATCTGCGCTATTTGCTCGAGAACCAGACGCGTCGCATCTGTCCGCTCTCGGACGAGATCGAAGCAATGCTCGCCTACATCCGTATCCAGGAGCTGCGGTTCGAAGGCCGCCTCGATTTGATGGTCGAGGTGGACCCCGCGGCCCGGTCGATCGCCGTGCCGCATCTCATTCTGCAGCCGCTGGTGGAGAATGCCGTGAAGCACGGACTGCGCTCGTCGGCCAGCCGTTTCGCGGTCGGCATCACCGTGGAGCGTCGAGACGCCGACCTCGTCATCGAGATCAGCAATCCCGGCAGGCTGGAAGCGGGCGAACGTGACCGCCCGGCCATCGGTCTCGCCAACATTCGCCGCCGGCTGGAACTGCACTATCCGCTCGGTCACGCATTGACACTGATCCAGGCCGGCGACAACGTGATCGCGCGACTGATGCTGAGGGGGAATGCATGCTTCGCGTGATGGTTGTCGACGACGAGCCGCCGGCCCGGCGAGGGCTGAAACGTCTGATCCAAGCGCATCCGGATGTCGAAGTCATCGGCGAAGCCGGTTCGCTGGACCAGGCGCAGCAACTGACGCATTCCCTGCGGCCAGATGCGATCTTCCTCGACATCGATCTTGGCGACGACAACGGATTCGGCCTGATCAAGCGGCTCGATCAGGTGCCGGCGATCGTCTTCGTGACCGGACACGGCACCTACGCGCCGCAGGCGTTCGACGTCGCAGCGCTGGATTTCCTGCTGAAGCCCGTGGAGCGGCAACGCCTTGCATTGACCCTGGACCGGCTGCGGCGCTATCGGCGCGCGCACGACCTTGACGGTAAGATCGAGGACACGGCAACAGCGCCGGTAGCCATGCCCGACAGGGCCACGCCCGACAGGAGACGCCTGCACATCAGGATGGCGGGCCAAACGGTCGTCCTGCCGACCGACGGGATCGCCATGCTCGCCGCCGAAGCGGACTTCACGCGCATCGTGATGGCGGATGGGCGGGACTATCTGGTGTGCCGGCTGCTCGGCCAATGCGCCGCAGACCTTCCGACGCCGCCATTCTTCCGCGTCAGCCGCTCCCTGATGATAAATCTGGATCGGGTGGTACGCGTGAGAACGCACGACAAAGGGCGCTCGCTCCTGTCGCTCGGGCGGTCCCTTGCGCCCATCATGCTCGGTCGAGTCGCCACCACGCGCTTGCGGCGTGCGCTCGACGGAGTTCAGCGAGTGAAAACTGTATCTGACGGGAATGACGCTCCCGCTTGACCGATCAGACCGGCGCCGTCGGAGACTGCTGCCGGCCTTCAATAAATCACTGCATTGAGTGTGACGTATACAGGCGAGCCCGCCTCCAGCCGTGTGCTGCCGCGCGCAATCAGCCAGCCGTCCGCACGCTCCAGACGCGCCACGATCCGCCGCGTCGGAGAAGCGGTCGCGCTTGCAGGCGACGGCAAGGAAAATGCTATCGACTTCGATTTTCCGTCGCTTTTGATGCGCGTTTGGGTGGCGCGACGCCGCGTCTCGTCCTGAATGGCAGGGTCGTCGAGATAAATCTCGAGATGACCTTCCGGGATGACCGCGCTACCCTCGAAGGTGACTGCACCGCGGATATCCGTCGATTGCGCGGCGACCGGCCCGGCGACGGCGGCGACGGCGGCAGCTCCGACGGTCAAGAGTACCGTGCGGCGGTCGGTAGGGCGCTTCATCACACACTCTCCCTGGAGCCCCGCGAAACGCGGCGCTGCGGATGGGGCGCCTGAGGCGCCCCGTCCGTGCGTCAGATGATAATGAAGTCGGAGGCCGAAAGCCTCAGATTTGTGCTCAGCTGCGCAAACTGAATGGCTGCAACGTCTCCGCCGCCATCGGCGTCATAGGACAAGGCGCCGCTGTCCGTGTCGTATATGATGCGGTCGTCTGCGTCATGGGCGACACCTCCCGCGCTTCCGTAAAATGCGCCCAGGGCGAGAGTGCCTTCGCCACCCACGCTTTCGAAAACGAGGTTGTCCAGCAGGATCGTGTCGTCGATGACATCGAAGTCCTTGATCCAGTCGACATTGCCGTTCCCAAGCGCCGTCGAGAAGCGGAATGTATCCTCACCCGCGCCGCCGGTGAGCATGTCTGCCGCCAGTCCCCCATCCAGCAGATCGCTGCCTGCGCCGCCGATCAGGGTGTCCGATCCCGCGACGCCCGGCTGGGCCGGAGCCGGAGGGAACTCGACCGACACATTGAGCTCGTATGACGAGCCTGCCGGCACGGCTTCTGCCCAGCCGTCGCCCGGCGCCGTGGGCGACCAGCTGCCTTCCAGTATGTAATAGGTTCCGGTCTCCTGAGCCACGAATACCAGGCTCGAATCCCGGTTGCTGGCAGAGCCCGGATCGCCGCCGCCGTCATCGTTCTGAGCGACGATGTTGCCGGCGCTGTCGAGCAGCCTGACCCAACTGTCATGGACGTTCGGATCGGCGATTCCGTCGATGTCGATCGTAATCACCGTACCGGCCGCCAGATCGATCTTGTAGTATCCGCCCTGGCCGTTGCCGGTGGCGTTGACGGTCGTATGAAGGACGGTGGTCGAGTCGAAGATATCGGGGTCGCTGGTCAGGGAGAAGTTGTCGGAGATGTCGAACGCGGCCGCGATCGAATTGTTCGTCGCGTCCGGTCCGAGTGTCGCGTAGCCGGTTCCCATGCCCGGGCGTGGCGGCGCGTCGCCCTGATAGGCAAAATCGCCGAGCAGGGTGTCGTCGCCGCGGCCGCCGTCGATCGTGTCGTTGCCGCCCTGGCCGGTCAACACGTTGGCCGCACTATTGCCGGTCAGCCGGTCATTGAATCCCGACCCTGCGAGATTCTCGATGGAAACATATGTGTCTCCGCCGGACCTGCCTCCAGTGAGACTGAGCCTGACGCCGCTCGCCGCATCGGCGTAGTCTGCCGTGTCGCTGCCGGCGCCGCCGTCCAATCTGTCGGCGCCGCCGCCGCCGGTCAGCGTGTCGTCGCCAGCACCGCCGGCGAGATCGTTGGCCTGCGCATTGCCGATGAGATGATCGTCAAAGGACGAGCCGACGGCATTTTCGAACCCGACCAGCATATCGTGCCGGATAACCGCGCCTCGCCCAACGATCTGCACCGGCCCATCACCGTCGCCGCCGCTGGCAGTGCCATTGGCAAGATCGATGGTGACGCCGTCAGGGCTACCCGCATAGACGACCGTGTCGATACCGGAACCACCATCCAGATAGTCCTGACCGGCGCCGCCGATGATCGTATCATTGCCGGCCTCGCCATACAGGATGTCGCCATCGTTGCCGCCATCCAGGGTGTCGTTGCCGCCGCCGCCATTGAAGTAATCTCCGCCGCCCTGGCCCCAGAAGTGATTTGCGGCGGATGTGCCGATGAAGCGGTCGATGCGGTCATCGGAACCGATCAGGTTTTCGATGCTGTAGAAAGTGTCGCCCGAGGCGGTGCCGCCGCTGGCGACGTTCGTGGCAAGATTGACGAGCAGCTGAAACGGACTTTCCCTGCTGAAATCGACGGTATCGATCCCCGCGCCGCCCCTGAATATATCGACTCCGTCCTGGCCGCTTAGCGTATCGTCGCCGGCGCCGCCGTCGAGAATGTCATTGCCCTGGCCGCCGAGGATCGTGTCGCTGCCGGCCCCGCCGTAGAGCGTATCGTTGCCGTCATCGCTCTCGGTCTGGTCTTCGAGGTCTTCGACGTCGATCGTATTGTTGATGTCGCGGCTGGCAAGCGAGTCGCGGCCCCCGATAATCAGGTCGTCACCACCCTGACCAAAGATCGTGTCGTCGCCGGCGCCTCCGTCGAGGGTATCGTTTCCGCTGCCGCCGAAAATGATGCTGGTCATCGTGTTGTCGCCGACGCTGGGCGGGGACGCGCCGCCCCCGCCAGGCTGCGTCGTCGACTCGTCGGCATAGATGATGTTTTCGACGTTGGCGATTTTCCTGATTTTCAGGTTCCTGGACAGGAGGATGACGGTGTCGTTGCCGCCGTTGACCTCCTCACGAACGATGTCGTCAAGCGAATCGACGAAGTAAGTATCGTCGCCGCCATTGCCGGCCATGCGGTCGCCACCGCCACGGCCATCGAGCGTGTTGGCGCCGTCATTGCCGATCAGAATGTCGTCGAAACTGCTGCCGATGCCGTTCTCGATGTAATAATCGGTCCCATCCGCGTTGTGGCCGGCGAAGATCGACACGTTGTTGCTGTGACCGTTGACGCTGGAGAACTGACCGGCGCGCAAGTCGAGGATCGTACCCGCGGTCGAGCCGGAGAAGTCGATCGTGTCGGTTCCGCCCGTGTCGTGGATCGCAAAGCCGATGTCATGCTGCATGCCCGAGGAGGTCAACTGATAGCCGTATTGCGTGCTCCCGAAGCCGTAGACGTTGTCCCCCGTGTTGAGCTCGATGTGCTGATAAGTGCGCACTCCGTTCTCGTCCACGGTCGAGAAAAAGCGGCGGATGACCGCCTCGATGTCGGCCATGAGGGGCGTCGAGGCAGACCAGCGGCTGGTTTCCCCGACATCGATCCCGTCGAAATAGGACATCACGCTGTATTGCTGGCGATCATAAGTCCAGGTCGCATTGTTCAGATAGTTGATCTGCACGCCGCCGGGACCGCTGTAATTGTAAAGTCCGGGATGGTTCAGTCCGAATTCATGGCCGAACTCATGGATGAAGGAATCGAAGACATAGCCGCCGATGTCCGTCTTATTCGGTTCCGTGTCGTGGAAACGCTGCCCGATGCTGACATAGCGGTTGCTCGAATAGGCGCTGCCATCGTCCTCCTCGCCGAGCTCGGGGCTGACGACCTCCATCCAGTCCGTCGTGCTGTCGAACGGTGCGTCGTCGACGATCTCGAATTTTAAAGGGGTGACGGACGCCCACATCTGCAACGCGCCGATCGCGGCGGCTTTGTATTCGGGGTGATCGTTGAGCTCGTAAACGTTGATCCTCAGCGTTCCCGCAGCCAGTTCCGGCGTCAGACTGCGGGGCAATGCCCCGAGGTAGTCGAGAAAGGACTCATAGTCCTCGCTCTTGCCATAAGGGTTATCCGGCGTCTGATCGTTGATCCACCAATTGTCGCTGGTCTGGCTAGGGTTCGGCATCTTAAGCTTCCCTCTCTGACGATTGTGCGCATTTACGGCTTTGCCGTTCTGCAGCTGCCAATTTTCCACCCCGCACGCTTGGCGTGCGCCTGCCCGTCAGCCCCACCTGAAATAATGAGATTGGAAACGTCGACTTGTCACCCCCACAAAGCCGGGGGTGACGTCACCTTAGCCGGCGCGGCGGTCAGTGCGGAGCGGTGGCCGCTGCACTCTGCGATACACGCCGCCAGTCCTGTGTGCGGGCAAGAAGAAGCCGCGATACAAACGCATGAAGAAGTTTTGCCGCCACATTGGTGTAGAAGATCATCATGCCCATCGCGGCCGCGGGCGCTATGTCGCCCGCGTCATCCATGTTCAGGATGGCAACAGAGGCGAGCTTGGTGTCCGTGGCATAGAGGAACACGACTGCCGAGACCGTCGTCATGGCGTTGACGAAGAGATAGATCGCGATCTCCAGCACGGCAGGAAGGCAAACGGGCAGTGTGACCCGGAAGAAGAGCTTGTAGAAAGGTATCTTCAGAGAACCCGCCACTGCCTCGAACTCCGGATCCAACTGCTTCAGCGCAGTGAGCGCCGTCAGATGGGCGACGGTGTAAAAATGCGTGACCGTGCACAGCACCAGAATGGTCATCGTGCCGTAGATGCCGTGAAGCGGGTTTGCGGCATTGTTGAAGAAGAAGATATAGGCAAGACCCAGCACCATGCCCGGCACGGCCATCGGGAGCATTGCGAGCATATGAAAGGTCGCCCGGCCGAGCCCGAAGCCCTTGGTCTTTTCGACCATGTAGGCGCCGGTGAACACGATCAGCGAGCCGATCACAGCCGTCATGAGAGCGAGCCGGATCGAATTGTAATAGGCATCCCAGCCGCCGCCATCCATAAGGTCGAAGGCATAGTTGCGCAGCGACGGGCTGAGGTCGTATGGCCAGAATTTCACGACCGCCGCAACCTGGCACATGCCGATCATCCCGAGGACGAAGACCGCGACCAGGGAGCAGAATGCGAAACAAGCCGCATCGAAACCGCGCCGCGGCTTCGGCTCGTAGGGGACGGCGCGCGCGGAAAGCAAAGCCACCTGCCGGCGCTGCGTCATGCGATCGACGACGAAGGCCAGAAAGGCCGGAACGAGCAGGATGACCGACACGACGGCGCCCATTTCGAAATTCTGCTGACCGATCACCTGCTTGTAGATGTCGACGGCCAGCATGCCATATTGCCCGCCGATCACCTTGGGCAGGCCGAAATCGGTTATGACCAGCGTGAAGACCACGAAAGCCGCGGAGATCAGGCCGTATCGGGCACCGGGCACGGTCACCGTCCAGAAGATCCGCCACTTGCTTGCGCGAAGCGACGTCGCCGCCTCGTAGTGACGGGCATCGGCGACCGAGAGAGCCGTCGATATGATCAGAAAGGCGTGCGGCAACGTGAAAAATACCGAGCCCACGACGATTCCGAGCGGGCCATAGATCGAATGGCCGAACAACAGATCCTTAAAGACGCCCTGATTTCCGAACAGGTACACGAGCGCGATGCCCGGCAAGAGAGACGGAACCAGGATCGGGATCGTGACGATGAGCTTGAACAGCCCCTTCCCCGCCATCCGGCTCCTGTTCAGGGCATAGGCGAGCCCGAAGGCGACGGCGAGCGTGACTGCGGTGCTGATCAGCGCCATCGTCACCGAATTCCTGATCGAACGGACGAGCGAAGGTGTTGAAAAATACTCGGCGAAATTGGAAACTCCGATCGAGCGCGAGGGCCGCAGCATTACCCTGCGGAAATTGTTGCTGTCATATTCCTGCCACTCGGTACCGCGCACCAGCTTCGAACCGGCAAGAAAGTGCGCCTCGTCGCTCGTGCCGCGGATGCGATATCTGACCGGGCTGCGGAAGCTGAAATCCGGGAAGAGCTTCGCAGCCTGCAGCCGACCATCGGCGCTGGCCTTGAGCTCGCTTTCCGGGAAGGCGGCGACGGCGGCATTGAGCGCCGCAGCGGTAACGGCATCGCTCCACCCCTGCCCGCTTTGGTCGCTCACTTGGAACTCGAACTGGCGGAGATCGAACGTGTAGGTGGAGAACGATTTCGACAGAATCACGAAGAGCGGTAGTGCAAGAGCGACGACCAGATAGATGCCGACGACGAGCATGACTGCGCGTTTGAGTCTGTCATCGCCGGAAATCTGCTGGCGAACGGCTCGGCCGGGCGGAAGGAAATCGACAGCAAGCGTCATTCGCGTCAGGCCTTTGCAAAAAGGAGCAGGCGTTCCTGCGGGATTTCGACCTGGATGGCGCTGCCGATCTCGATGCTCAGGCGGCGAACCGCGTTTGTCGAGAAATCCGCGACGAGCGCCTTCTCTTTCAGGCGCGGGGCTGAGAGCCGTGTGCGCCAGAACATGCCGAGAAACTCCATATCCTCCACATGGGCGTCGATGAGATTGTCCGCATTGCCGACGGCATCGAGCCCGGTCGCCCGATGGGCGGCGGCTCCGTGCGGGATGATATCGGCTGGACGGACAGCGGCTACGACCGCCGAACCCGGCGGTAACCGATGCTCGGCACAGGCAAATCGCGTGTGACCGATTTCGACTTGCGCGCCCTTTCCGACCGTTGCGGGGAACTGGTTGGTCTCACCGATGAAGTCGGCGACGAAGAGTGTCCTCGGGTGGCGATAGATCTCGGTCGGCGTACCGACCTGTTCGATGCCGCCATGATTCATGACGACGATCCGGTCTGCCATGGAGAGCGCCTCTTCCTGATCGTGCGTAACCATAATCGTGGTGACGCCGAGCTTGCGCTGCAGCTCCTTGATCTCGTGTCTCAGATGCACGCGCACCTTGGCGTCGAGCGCCGACAGGGGCTCGTCGAGAAGCAGCAACCCCGGCGAGATCGCCATGGCGCGGGCAAGTGCCACGCGCTGCTGCTGTCCGCCGGATAGCTGGGCCGGATACTTCCGGCCCTGGCTGCCCAAGCCGACGAGTTCCAGAAGCTCAGCGACGCGTGAGGCGATTTCGTGCCGCGGGCGGCCGATATTTTCGAGCCCGAAGGCGATGTTCTTCTCGATGGTCAGATTCGGGAAGAGCGCATAGGACTGGAAGACGATGCCATAGTCCCGCTGCGCCGGCGGCAGCCTGGAAATATCCTGCCCGCCTTGCCGAATGGTGCCCCGCGACTGGATGTCGAGGCCGGCGATGGCCCTCAGAAGCGTGGTCTTTCCGCAGCCGGAAGGTCCGAGAAAACAGATGAATTCGCCCTCCTTCACCTGAAGGTCGATGTCGCGCAGCGCGACGAAATCGCCATAGGCCTTCCAGAGGCCGCCGATTTCGAGGAATGGCCGTCTTTCGATCTGACGGGTAGCGGAGGCGGGCATGGCCGGCTCCGCGGGGGCTGTTGCATGTTTCATCCGCAAGCTCCTGGGCAATAGGCATTCGATAAGGCTTGACGGGAACGCCCGCGGCTAAGCGCCGAACGTTCCCGTGAGATGCATGCGGATCAGGACTTGGGCTCGGATTTCGCGTCGTAGCGCTTCTGCCATTCCTTCAGAATGCGAGCGCGATTGTTTGCGGCCCACTCGAAGTCGTTCTCGATCATCTTGTCGGCGACGTTGGCGGGAAGATTTTCGATCGGCTTGGCGACGCCGGGATAAGCCACGACGGCATAGCCGACATTGTACATCTCGTTGGCTTCCTTGCTGACCGACCAGTCGACCAGCGTTTTCGCCGCCTCGAGGTTGGCCGTCCCGGCGATGATCGCCGTGGCCTCGGCTTCCCAGCCCGAACCTTCAGAAGGAAAGATGATGTCGATGGGCGCGCCCGACGTCTTGGCCTTGGCACCCGGGAATTCGAAGGAAACGCCGATGACGGTTTCGCCTGATGCCGCCATCTTGCAAGGCTTGGAGCCCGAATGGGTATAGGCGGCGATGTTCTCGTGCAGGGCGTCCATGAAAGACCAGGCTCCCTCTTCGCCGAACGTCTGAAGCCAGGCGGAGACGTCGAGGAAGCCTGTGCCGGAGGAATTGGGATTGGGCATCACGATATGGCCCTTGTATTCCGGCTTCGTGAGATCCTTCCAGCTGGTTGGCGGCGTCAGGCCGAGCTTCTCCGCCTCCACCGTATTGTAACAAAGAGCCGCCACATAGGCGTCCATACCCACCCAGCTCGGCGGCTTGTCACCATCCACGAAACGGGGGTCGAGCGCCTCTACGTTCTTCGGAGAATAGGGTTCGAGCATGCCCTCGGACTTCAGCAGCAGCAGCGATGTCGCAGCCACACCCCAGACCACGTCGGCCTGCGGATTGTCTTTCTCCGCCAGAAGCTTGGCCGTCATCACGCCGGTGGAGTCGCGGACCCAGTTGATCTTGATGTCGGGGTGGGCCTTTTCGAATGTCTCCTTGTAACGGTCGAGGTCGACCGCTTCGATGGACGTGTAGACGGTGAGCTCCGTCTCGGCATAGGCGGAAGATGTGAGGATGAGGGCAGTCGCTGCGCCCAGGAATATCTTTGAAAACGGCATGCTAATTCCCCTTTTTGTTGGCATTCGAATCGGCAAGCTCTTGTGGCGGTATCGGCGACTTGCGCGCCTGGAAATCCGCCCTGCCTGGGAAATCTGCGGGGGATAGATCGATAAGTAAAATCTATTTATTTTATATAAGTATTGTCTCAGCTTATACAGCTTCGCGTGTGCTCTCGAAATGGAAGGAGCGGCCATCGGGCCGCTCCTTCCTCTGCTACCGGGGGGCAGATTTCCTTACGGCCAGGGCAGCGAGAAGGTCTTGACGTTGGTGAAGCTTTTCATCGCCTCGATCACGCCTTCCTTGTAGCCGTTTCCGGAGTCCTTGATGCCGCCGAAGGGCGACATTTCAATCCGATAGCCGGGCACTTCCCAGATGTTGACCGTTCCGACCTTCAGACCGGCTATGTATTTCTGCATCCTGCGGTAATCATTGGTGCAGACGCCGGAGGAGAGGCCGAAGGCCGTGGAATTCGACAGGGCGATCGTCGCCTCGTCGTCGTCGGGAACCCGCACGATCGGTATGATCGGACCGAAGGTCTCCTCCAGCACGAGGTCCGACTGGTGCGGCACCCGATCGACGACGATCGGCGGCAGGAGCGCGCCGCTTCTCCCGGGATGGTAGAGAATGTCGGCTCCCCCCTCCGCCGCACGCATCACCCTCTCTTCGAAAAGTGCCGCCGCCTTTTCGTGAATGACGGTCCCGAGATCGGTAGAGCGGTCCATCGGATCCCCGAAACGCAAGCGCTTCGCCCGTTCGAGAACCATCGGCACGAAACGGTCCGCGACGCTCTCCTGGCAGAGAATGCGTTTGACCGCCGTGCAGCGCTGGCCGGAATTCTTCGTGGCTCCGGCGACCGCAAGCTCGGCCGCCCTGGCGAGGTCGTCGTCGGACAGGTCGTTGAGGATGATCAACGGGTCGTTGCCGCCGAGTTCGAGTACCTGGCGCTTGTAGTGCGCGTTGGCGGCGATCAATTTCCCGACAGGAACGCTGCCCGTGAAGGTGACGAGATCGACATGCGGATTGGTGATCATTTCCATGCCGATATCGGCGGGCCAGCCGGTGACGACGGAAAGCATTTCCGGCGGCAGACCGGCCTCGTAAAGAATGTCGGCGAGCAGCAGCGCCGTCATCGGCGTGAGCTCGGTCGGCTTCACCACCACGCAGTTATTGGTCGCAATCGCCGGCGCGACCTTGTGCGCCACCATGTTCAACGGGTGATTGAACGGGGTGATCGCCGAAATTGCGGTCAGGGGTTCGCGCATCGTAAAAATCTTGCGCGCCTTCCCGTGGGGCGTGAGGTCGCAGGAGAAGATCTCGCCGTCGTCGCGGATGCACATCTGGCCGGCAAGCGTAAAGACGTCGAAGGCGCGCCCGACTTCATAGAGCGAGTCAGCCTTCGAGATGCCGAGTTCCAGCGTGATGACGTCGGAAATCTCCTCCTTGCGGGCGGCCAGCGCCTCGGCGGTCGCCAGCAGGATTTTCTGCCGCTCGTAGCGCGTGAGCTTTGGCTGATAGGCGGCCGCGATCGCAAAGGCTTCTCTTGCGTGTTCGGCGCGGCCGGCGGGTACGGTGCCGACGACGGTGTCGTTCCAGGGATAGCGGACTTCTATGCGGTCGTCCGTGTCGATAAGGCGCCCGGCTATGCGCATCGGTTCGTGGCGCACTGCGATTGTGGCCTCCGCCTTCGTCATAGCGCGCCCTCCGCACCGGCCTCGGCCGCCGCCGTGACCGCGTAGAAAAACGCATCGAAGTTGCGAAGACGCGGCGCGTTCGGGAGTTCGGACAACCCGCGGTTGACGATGAAGGGAACCTCCTGCTCGGTCAGCCCTCCATGGGAGCGCAACGGTTCGTCGAGGGCGGCCAGATCGTGCCGGTGCTCGCTGGTGCCGAGCGTCTTGTTTTCGGATGAAACGAGGACGATGTCGCCGATGCGGTCTTCCGGCAGCTCGAAGCGCCGGCACGCCTCCGAGCGGTCAAGCACGACGTCGATGCCTTGGATCCCTTTCAGCCTTGCCATGATCTCGCCGCGGTCGCATCCGTCCGGAAGATAGGCGGTGGCAAAGGACCCGAGCGCGCCGTGATGCACGACATAGGGGTCGGTGATCGGCAGGATGACGCGGGCCGCATCCTTGCCGAGCCATTCGTCGAGCAGGTCCTGAACATAGATGACGTCGGGTGAGCCGTCCGCCTTGTGCTTCGGCTTCATGCCGTGATCGGCAGTGACGACGATGGCTGCTCCGAGCCCGTCCAGTTCGGCGAGATACCGGTCGAACATTTCGTAGAAGGAATTGGCTTCGGGAACGCCGGGGGCATATTTATGCTGAACATAGTCGGTCGTCGTCAGATACATGATGTCGGGGCGAAACTCCCTGAGCAGCTTGACGCCCGCAGCGAAGACGAATTCCGAAAGTGCTGCCGAATAGACCTCGGGAACGGGCCGGCCCAGCCAGGCGGAAGCATTGTCGATTCCGTGCTCCGCGCGGGTCGCCTTGTCCGATTTTTCGGACGAGAAGCAGACGGCGCGCTCTTCGTCGAAACGGAGCCCTTTTCCGAGCAGCGCCCGCAGCTTGTCCTTCGCCGTGACGACCGCGACCCGGGCACCTGCATCATAGAAGGCCTGGAAAATGGTGGGCGCGCGCAGGAACTTCGGATCGTTCATCATCACCTCTTCGCCCGTCGACGGCTCATAGAGGTAGTTCCCGCAAATCCCGTGGACCGCCGGCGGGCTGCCGGTTGCGATCGAGAGATTGTTGGGATTGGTAAAACTCGGGATGACGCTGTGCGCCAACCGCACGGCTCCCCGTTCCTTGATGCGCTTCAGCGCGGGCATCAGCCCGGCTTCGATCGCTGCATCGAGATAGGCGGGCTCGCATCCGTCGAGGCAGATCGCAATTGCGGGCACGCGGGGCCATGGGTAGCGGCGGCCATTCACCGTCACCGAAATCTTGGACATCTGGTTCATCTGTTGTGCTCCTGGAGGGGGATCGGTCAGGCGGCGAGGCGGGCGCGCTCGGCGAGCGCAAGCGCCGGTGGGGTGGCGGTGTCGACGCCCATTTGCGCAAGGCTCTCGGCGGCGGCGGCAACCACCTTTTCCATCACCTGCGCGTCCATCTGGCCGATGCAGCCGATCCGGAAGCTGTCGACGACGGTGAGCTTGCCGGGATAGATGATGAAGCCCCTCGCCTTCATCAATTCGTAGAAGCGCTCGAAATTGAAGTTCGGATGGGCGGGGCTGAAGAAGGTCACGATAATCGGCGAGAGCCACTCGTCGCCTAGCAGTGTCTCGAAGCCGAGCTGGCGCATGCCGGCGACCATGACGTCGCGGTTGTTCGCGTAGCGCGCGCCGCGTCCGGCAACGCCGCCTTCCTTGCGATGCAGCCGCAGCGCCTCGAGAAAGGCGGCGACCACATGGGTCGGCGGAGTAAAGCGCCATTGTCCCGTCTTGTTCATGTAGGCCCATTGCGCATGGACGTCGAGACTCAAGGAATGGCTGCGATCCTTCGCAGCCTCCAGTTCCGACTTGCGCGCGATGACGAACCCGAAACCCGGAACGCCTTCGATGCATTTGTTGGCGGAGGAAACGATCGCCTCGTAGCGGAAGTCATCGACACCGGCGGGCACAGCGCCGAAGGCGCTCATGCTGTCGACCAGCAGCTTGCGGCCGCGACTGTAGACTGCCTCGGAAATTTCCTTGAGGGGATTGAGAATGCCCGAGCTCGTCTCGCAATGGACGGCCACGACATGGGTGATTGCCGGATCTGCGTCGAGAGCGGCCGCCACCTCGCTGCCGCGCGGGGGCATATAGTCGCCCTTGTCGATCGAGACGTGCGTGCGGCCGAGATATTTGAGCGTCTGGCCGATGCGCTGACCGTAGGCCCCGTTCATCAGCACCAGAACCTTGCCCTCGCGGGGAATGAAGCTGCCGAGCATGGCTTCCACCGAGAAGGAGCCGCTCCCCTGCATGGGGACGCAGTCGTATTCGCCGCTTTCGTCTCCCGCAATAGCAAGCAGTTCGCGACGCAACTCGGCCGTCATGCCCCGGAAGTCGCCGTCCCAGGACCCCCAGTCGCGCAGCATGGCCTCCTTTACGGAAAAGGCGGTGGTCAACGGCCCAGGCGTCAGCAGGTACGGCTCGCCCAATCTCGGCGCTTCGAGAACTTCATTCGTCTTTGCATCTGCGGGCATCTGGTTTCTCTCCTTTGAGAACTGCCGGGACATGGGCGAGGATGGCGATCCCATATGTATCTGTAAAATCGATATTTCATATCCATTCATAGATTTGGCTTATCATCCTTTCACAAGCGCAAGACGGCTCTCGAGCAGATCCCCTCGCTGTTTCAGGATTGGATAGGCGAGTGTGGCGAGAAGGGAGTTCACCTCCTTGAGCGCCCGTGCGACTTCGAGGTGCATGTTGCTGGACTCGACGCTTTCCGGGCGCCCTGCCCGCAATCGCGCCAGATGCCGTTCGTGACTTTCCCGTACGAGCGCGCGTACCCGCTCCTTCTCCCGGACGAGCTTTCGCGCCATCGCCGGGTCATCCGACACCAGCAGGTTGAAAGCGAGACGCATGTTGTCGCGCACGCTGGCGTGAAGCACCTTGAGCTCGGTCCAGCCCTCGTCGGAGAACTTGTTGCCGTTTTCCAGCTTGTCGCGGGCGATTTCGACCAGGGTCTTGGACACGATGTCGCCGGCATGTTCGAGATTGATGGCGATGTCGATGAGTTCGACACCCCGCCGCGACTGACGCTCATCGAGCACGCCGCGATGGATTGCTGCGAGATAGAGCTTGATGTCGCGGTGGGCGCGATTGACATATCCGTCGAGCCGGCGGATTTCCTCGATCTTCGCCGGGCTCGGATGCTCCAGGAGCTCCATCACCGGACAGAGCATCCGCTCGACCACCTCGCCCATGAACAGCACCTCGCGCGTCGCGGCGGCGAGGGCCGTGTCGGGGCTGTCGAGCAGAGTCCGGTCCAGCGCGCTGATTCTTCGCGCAAGCGTGTCGCCGTCTTCGGAGCTCTTGAGATCCGATTTGATGAGAGAAGTAACGGCGCCGGCGGCAAGCTGCGAAAGCGGCAGGCAAAGGATCGCGAGGCAGGCGTTGAAGGCCAGATGAAAATGGACGAGCTGCTCCGCCGGGGTTGCGCCAAGATGTCGAAGTTCTGCCGACAAGGGGCCGATCGCCGGCAAGGCGATCAAGGCGCCGGAGGCCCGGAAAAGGAGATTGCCGGCCGCGACGCGCCGCGCCTCGGCTGAAAACCCGCGCGTCAGCCACATGGCGATCAACCCGCTGCCGAGATTGGCGCCGAGAATCAGCGGCAGGCCTGCCTCGACGGGCAGAAGCCCCTGCGCGGCGAAACCCAGGATGAGGATCAGGACCGCGACGCTCGAATGCACGATCCAGGTGAAGAGCATCGCCGCCGCGAAGGCCGTCACATGGTCCTCCGCGAGATAGCCGACGATGGCGGGCAACACGTCGCTCTGTTTCAACGGCAAGGTCGCCTCGCCGATCAGCTTCAGCGACGTGAGGACGAAGCCGATGCCGAGCAGCATGCGGCCGAGCTCGCGGGGCTTGTCGCTTCTGCCCTTCAGGTAAAGCAGTCCGCCGGCCGCAAGCAGGAGCGGCGACAGCCAGCCCAGGTCGAAGGAAAGAACGCGAACCACCAGCGCCGAGCCGAAATCCGCTCCCAACAGAACGGCAAGGCTGGTGTTCAGCGTAAGATAGCCGCTTGCCGAAAGACCGGAGGCGAGCATCGCCACCGCGGTGGAGCTCTGCAGCAGGACCGCAAGGACCGTGCCGCTCGCGGCGGCGTAGATGCGGCGCTTCCCTCCCCTCGCCAGCACACGCTTCAACGACGTGCCATAGGCGTTCTCGACGCCGCTGCGGACGAGATGCACCGCGTAGAGCAGCAGCACGGTCGCGCCGGCCAGATGCAGCGAGAGAGTAACGAGAGCCATCTTCAATCTCTCCGGAATATCGATCCGACGACCGTCACTTTTCCCTTTACATAAATCAATCGTTCGTTTCTATCGTTTGATTAGGTCAGCTTATGATTGGGAGAGGCCATGCGGTACGTCCAGCTTCGCGCGTTCCACAATGTTGCAGTTTGTGGAGGCTTCTCCCGTGCAGCAGAGGCGCTGTTCCTCACGCAGCCGGCCGTGTCGGATCAGGTCCGCAAGCTGGAAGAGGAATATGACGTGCTCCTCTTCAACCGGAACAAGAAGCAGGTGACGCTGACCCAGGCCGGTCACCAGCTGTTGGAGATCACCCGACGCATGTTCGACACCGAGCAGCAGGCGCTCGATCTGCTATCGGAATCGCGCGCATTGCGGGCCGGCACGCTTCGCATCGTCGCCGATGCCGCCCACCATCTTCTTCACATCCTTGCTGCCTTTCGTCAGAAATATCCGTCGGTTCAGATCTCGCTGAGGGCCGGCAACACGGAAACGGTCATCACCAGCCTCTATTCCTACGAGGCCGACATCGGCGTGCTCGGCGAGGTTCCCGAGAGCCGGGAGTTCGACATCGTCAAGCTGAACTCGACGCCGATCATCGCTTTCGCGTCGAGCGAACATCCTATCGCCCGGCGAAGCACAGTCAGTCTCGAGGAACTCTCGGGCCAGCCGCTGGTGATGCGGGAACGCGGTTCGAAGACGCGGCAGAAGCTCGAGGATTTCGCGGCCGCCGCAGGCGTCACCCTGAAGCCGGCCATCGAAGCGGAGGGCCGGGAGGCCGTGCGGGAGATCGTCGCGGCCGGTGCCGGGGTGGGCTTCGTCTCAGCCGCGGAATTCGGCCGGGACGGACGTCTCGCGCCGATCGAGATCGTCGGCGCCGAAATGCTGATGGACGAGGCATTGATCTGCCTGAAGGAGCGCAGCGGCGGAAAGCTCGTGCGCGCCTTCTTCGAAATTGCCCGCTCGCTGGCGGAGAGGTGAATGGAGCTGCCCGCTTCAGGCGGCGGCTCGCGGCTCCCCGGCATCCGCCCGCACGCGTTCTGACTTCGGATCGTAGGGGCACTTCAGGTGAGCGGTCGCCGGGTGACGCTCACCGGCAAGGTCGATCTGGAAACTCCCGCTTGCGATGAACTCGCGGTCGACCCCTTCTCCATGCTCTATGAGGCCGAGCGCAACCGAACGCCCGAGCGTGTGGCCATAGGCGGCTGAGCGGACTTCGCCGACAGGTTTGCCGTCACGCAGGATGAGTTCCCCGCCCCAAAGCATCGGCTCGGGATCATCCAAGGTGAATTGCACGATGCGTCTGACGGGGGCGCCGACCTGCTTTGCCCGGATCAAAGCCTCGCGGCCGATGAATCCGCCCGGCTTGCCGAACGATACGGCGAAGGCGAGCCCCGCTTCGTGAGGATTGATGTCAGGCGTCAATTCGCGGCTCCAGGCGCGAAAGCCTTTCTCGATGCGGAGCGCCTCGAGAGCGTAATAGCCGCAATCGACGAGCCCGAGATCGCGCCCCGCCTGGTGCAATGCCTCGTAAACGCCCACGGCAAATTCACTGGGCACGATCAGTTCCCAGCCGAGTTCGCCGACATAGGTCATTCGGTTGGCGTAGGCCGTCGCATAGCCGATGTCGATCTCGCGGATGGTCGCAAAGGGAAAGCCTGCATTCGAGAGATCGGCGGACGTGATCCGCCCGAGTATGTCGCGTGCGTTCGGTCCCATCAGGGCCAGCACCGCGTAACCCGAGGTCACGTCGGTGAGGGTGACGTGGGCGTCCGGTGAGGTGTTCCTGCGGATCCAGTCGGCGTCGTGCACCGCCTGCGCGGATCCGGTGACGATGAGGAACCGGTCAACGGCGAGCCGCATCACCGTCAGGTCGCTTTCGTAGCCGCCCCGTTCGTTGAGCATGCCCGTATAGACCGACCGGCCGACCTCGACATCGACGTCCGCGGCGCAGATGCGGTTGAGCGCCTTCGCTGCGTCGGGCCCCTGCACGAGAAATTTGGCAAATGAAGTTTGATCAAATATCCCAGCAGCTTGTCGCGCCGCGTTCATCTCTCGCTTTACCGCCTCATGCCAGTTCTGCCGACCGAAGGCATAGTCCGTTTCCGGTATTTGGCCTGCTTCGGCAAACCAGTTCGCGCGCTCCCAGCCCATCTTCGAGCCGAAGCATGCACCCTTGGAGGCAAGCCGGTCGTAGAGCGGCGAGCGCCGGAAGGGTCGCGCTGTGAGCAGCTCGCGGTTCGGCCATGGCATGGCATAGTGCAGTCCGAGCGTTTCCTTCACCCGGTCGTGCAGCCAGCGCGGATTGTTGTTGAAGCTCGCGAAGCGGCGAATGTCGACCGGCGAGAGATCCATTGTCGGCGCACCGTTGACGATCCACTCGGCAAGAGCCCGCCCGGCGCCGCCGGCGCTGGCGATGCCCATGGAATTGAACCCGGCGCCTACATAGAAATTCCGCAGTTCCGGTGCCTCTCCGAGAATGAAATTATTGTCCGGCGTGAAGCTCTCCGGCCCATTGTAGAATTTTCTGACCTCGGCCGTTTCGAGCTGCGGCACGCGCACCAGCGCGTTCTGCATCAGGATCTCGAACTGGTCCCAGTCATCTGCAAGCAAGGCGAATTCGAAATCATCCGGAATGCCGTTCATGCCCCAGGGCTTGGCTTCCGGTTCGAAGCCGCCCATGACGAGACCGCCGACTTCCTCCTTGAAATAGATGTAGCCGTCCGGGTCGCGCAGCACCGGCAGGTCGGGATGCACCCCTTCGATCTTTCCTGTGACGATATACATGTGCTCGGCCGAGTGCAGAGGGACCGTCACGCCGCACATCAGCCCGACCTTGCGCGCCCACTGGCCGGCGCAATTGACGACGATTTCGGCGGCGATATTCCCCCCGTCGGTCTCGACGCCACGGACCGTCCCGTCCTTATCCGTGATGCCAGTCACGCGCACGCGCTCGATAATGCGGGCGCCGCGGTTGCGCGCCCCTTTCGCCAGCGACTGGGTGAGGTCCGTCGGATTGGCCTTGCCGTCTCCGGGAAGCCAGACGGCTCCTACGAGATCGTCCATCGCCATCACCGGCCAGAGATCGGCGGCTTCCCGCGGTGAGATCACCTCGACGGCAACCCCTTGCGCCCGCGCCGATGCTGCGGTCCGCTTCAGCACGGTCATGCGATCGGTCGTGCGCGCCACGGCGAGCGAGCCGCAATTCTTCCAGCCCGTCGCAAGGCCCGTCTCCGCCTCCAGCTCGCTGTAGAGCTGCGTCGAATATCGGATGAGGCCGGTCATGTTGGCATGGCTGCGCAACTGCCCGACAAGGCCGGCCGCGTGCCAGGTGGTTCCTCCGCTGAGCTGCCCCTGCTCCAGCAGGACCACGTCGGTCCAGCCGAGCTTTGTGAGATGATAGGCGACCGAGCAGCCTATGATGCCGCCGCCGATGATGACGACCCGCGCCTGTGTTGGAAATTCCTGCGCCATGAACCGACCTCCCAATGGACTGGAGTCAGCATAGGCAGGGATTCACAAAAAGCAACAATAGATGCAACAAAATGCAACATCATGCGGTGGCGACGATGACGCGCGGGCCTTTTCGCTCGAGTGCTTCGGAGATCGTAGGGGGCGGCGGCCTATCCACGATCACACCGGTCGCCTGATGAAACCCGGGTATTCGAAGGGGTGTCAGCCGCCCGAATTTCGAACTGTCGAGGACGAAGTAGGCCTTGCCCGCCATGGCGATCATCCGCGAGCGCTGCTCGGCGCCGTTGCGGGTGAAGTCGGTAACCTCGCCGTCAGGAGAAAGCCCTCCCCCGCCGAGAAAGGCGATGTCCACTCGGAAGCGTCCTATTGCCTCCAGCGCGTCGAGGCCCACTGCCGCCTCCTCGGCAGGATCGATCTCGCCACCCAGCATATGCACCCGGACTTGCGGCTGGCGGCACATGTGCAGCGCGATGGCGAGGCCGGTGGTGCAGATGGTCAGATCACGCGGACCGCTCAATGCGTGCGCGACGGCCAGCGTCGTCGTGCCGGAGTCGAGAAAGACGACCATGCCGTCCTTCACCAGTTCGGCCGCCCTCCGGCCAATCGCTGCCTTCGCGGCGGCGTTTTCCCCGCTTCGCAGGACCAGCGCCGGCTCGGTCGCTTCGAACAGCGTGGCGCCCCCATGCACGACATCGAGTTGGCCGCGATCGGCGAGCAACTTCATGTCCCGGCGGATCGTTTCGCGCGAGACGTCGAAATAGGCGGCAAGCTCGGCAATGCTCACCGAACCTTCGGAAACGACGCGCCTCAATATTTCTTCGTGGCGGCGCGGCGCGAGCGCTCGGGTGTTCGGCAACTTGGACATGTGAACAATGTTGCAATATTTGCGGCCCCCCGCAAGAGACGTCACGAACGCGAAGCGTCGGGTGCAACTACAATGCAGGTGTCGGCTGAGGGAGAAGTGACACCGTAAGCCAATTGCGATGTCCCACTTGAACCCTCGAACATGGTTGGCGATGACCAAAATGGGGCCGACTGCGGACTCTCCGGTCCTGGAAAATGCCCAGCCGATAGCTGCCGTTCGGCAAGCGACCTTCATTGTCGCCGTTCGAAGTGCCGCCACCCGGCCCGATGGCGGACAGTCCGCTCCCGAGTAGCCAGCGAAAGCCGCCCTTTCCAATTACGATCCGGCGCGCTGACTTCGGCCCTGATGCTTTATCCCTTTACGTATCCTCGTCCTTCAACGATCTTTCCGTCCCGAACGCGCATGATGTTTACCCCTCGAACCCGGTCCGCCGGGCTATCGGCCCAACGAAGCCGCCATCGGATGATCCCCCGATCCTCGCTGGCCCAAATCTCCTCGGCTTCGAAGACGAGGTTCGCAGAGGATGCAATCCCCTTCCAGAAGTCGAGGCAAGCTTCACGCCCTACGTAGCGTGCGCCATCCGGTGCGGGCGCCGTGTTCTCAAGGACGCAGCCCTCACCAATCAGATCATCGAGGTCTTCCGGGCGGTGCTTCTCAAACGCGTTATGGAAGCGTTTCACGATTTCGCGGGTAGTTTCGCTATCGGTGGTCATCTTTTTACCTCTTGAGATCAGGGCCTAGAAAGGCTTTTCGGACTTGTTGGTGCGATAAAGGCTTACGGCTACCTCCCGGGGTTTTCCGCGCGGACCTCCCCTCGCGACCTTGCGCCAGGCGTCTAGCGTGGCCTGATCGCGCCAGCACTCGAAGAGATTGACGCGCTCCGGATCGACCGCGTCCGCGCTTATCGAGAAGTCGACACAGCCGTCATAGGCTCTCGCGCGTTCGACCATACTCTTGAAGGCTTCCACGGAGCCGTCCCGCTTCTCAGCGTCGGTCCAGGTATAGCCGGCTATGATAATCATGAGCTTTGCTCCCTGAAACGTGGATGGGTTGCTGCTGTCACTCAGGAAGCGGCGCCGACTGGCCGGGAATTTTTGAAAAACCCAGCGCCTCGACGATCAAGCCGTCCCGGACGTGCATCAGGTTGATGCCCCGGAGCGAACCCCCGGAGCCGAAGTTAAAACGCCAGCGGATGATCGCCCGGTCGCCCATTGCGATCGTGTCTTCGACGTCGAAGTGAGCAGTCCTGTCGGCGGCCAGAACCTCCCAAAACGCGAGGCAGGCGTCATAGCCTTCGTATCGCGTTCCATTGGGTGCGGGCTGAATGGACTCCATCACGCAGTCCGGGGCGATCAGGTCTTTGAGGATAGCGGGCTTGTGATCGCGGAACGCCTGGTTGAACCTGCGCATGATGTCGGCTGTCTCGATCGTTTGCATAATCTCCTCCTAGTCAGACAGGTCTGTCTAGTTGCAGTATACAGACCTGTCTGTTAGAGTCAACCGCATGAAGAAAGCCATGTCGCCGACCGATTCCAAGGCAAGCGCCGCACGCCGCCGCTTGCTCGATACCGCCACTGGTCTTTTCTATACCGAGGGCATTCGTGCAGTCGGCATCGACCGCATCATCGCGGAGGCGGGCGTGGCCAAGGCGACGTTCTACAATTACTTCCCATCGAAGGATGACCTCGTCCTCGCCTATATCGAGGAGCAGGACCGGCTTGGGCGGGCGGCAGTCGCAGCGCTGCCGAAGCAGCCTCCCCGGGACAGGATCGCCGCTATCATGGGGCGCATCAGCGAGGCCGTGGTCGCGGGAGGTTGGCGTGGATGCCCGTTTCTCAACGCGGCGGCCGAATATCCAGCCCCTAAAAGTCCCGTGCGGCAAGCCATTGAAGCGCGGCGCGCCTGGTATTACGGTGTCCTACGGGACCTCCTTCAGGCCGACGGCGATCCGACCCCTTCCGTTACTGCCTCGTTGCTTGTCGCCGTATCAGACGGCTTGCTCGAAGCCGCATACCTTGACGATCCGGCGGCCGTTCCCGCCCTTGTAGGCGAAGCGCTGGATAGGTTGCTGGTCCGACTTTGAGGAAGTCGGATGGGCTCAAATCTGCCGAAATTCGTGAACTGTGCGCCGGGGACTTTTGCCGCCAATCAGGGGCAGCTCTCCGACTCGCCTGCCCAATAGCGGCCAGTCCGATCCAGTAACCGCAATGGGTCCTCTTGGTGTCGCAGATGCTCCCGGCACTGCGACACCCGATCCTGTGAACTATAAGAGGCGGACCGACATGCCCCCGTCAACGATCATGGGACTACCAGTCATGAACTGGGACCGATCCGAGAGAAGAAAGAGTGCGGCTTGAGCGATCTCCAAAGCCGAAGCCATTCTCTTTATGGGGTGCAGGTCAGAGACGAACTTTAAAGCTTCAGGATTACCTTCGCCACCTGCCGGGGTGACTGTCCCTCCGGGCAGCAGCGCGTTGACACGGATGCCCTCTCTGGCATGCTCAGCGGCAAGCGATTGGACAAGCCCATTCAACCCTGCCTTGGACGCGGCATAGGCTGCCATACCTGGTAGGCCGCCGTTGCTGAACCCGACGAAAGAGGACGTAAAGACAATAGAGCCGCCGCCTTGCTCCTTCAGAACCGGAACCTGCGCCTTGGCCGCCCAGAAGGCGCTGGTTAGGTTTGTCGAGATTACTCTGTTCCAGTTGTCAATGGACATGTCAGGTACCGCCACCATGTCACCCACCACGCCTGCGTTGTTGAAGGCCCCATGCAGGCTGCCGAAACGCTCCAGGGCCAACTCGGTCAGCACACCTGCATAGGCTTCATCCAGTACATCACCTGCACGGTACACGACGCTGCCGCCGCCTCTGGTGATGTCCTCAGCAACCGATTGAAGTTCATCAGATCGTCGCGCGGCGAGAACGACATTTGCCCCCTCGGATGCAAACAATCTGGCGGCGGCTGCTCCGATACCACTGCTGGCTCCGGTCACGATCAAAGTCTTGTTAGCCAGTTCCATTTTCATCTCCTGTTTATGATGCAGGAGATGGCTATTGCGCCCTCAGGCCGGTCGCCACCCGTTTCCTGTCTCAGCAGAAGTCCGCTTCGGGCCGAACACGGACGCATTTGCCCGGCAACTGGCCTTGATGGGCACAAGATTGTCCCCGTCCGCGGTGCCCGTCATTGCTGTTAAGCGGATGACCTCCCCTTGGTGTCACGGCGGCCGCAATCTCGAGCCCGCTTTTGGTGCATCAGACGGCCCTGCATTTCGCCCTCTACATGAACCGACACCATGCACGCGATCAATTTGCGATTTGTGATTTTTTGTGGATCCCTGAGATGGACGAGCGCGGCGAAACTGGCGTCAGGCGGCCTGAACCACCGTCACGGCAATCATATGGAAGACGTCGGCCGCACTGCAGCCGCGCGAAAGGTCGTTGGCGGGCCGTGAAAGCCCTTGTAGGATCGGGCCTATTGCCGTCGCGCCGCCGATCCGCTGGGCGATCTTGTAGCCGATATTGGCAGCGTCGAGGTTCGGAAACACGAAGACGTTGGCCTCCCCGCGCAGCGCCGAATGCGGCGCCTTGGTCAGACAGACGGCCTCGACGAAGGCGCTGTCGAACTGCAATTCGCCGTCAATGATAAGATCGGGATCGGCGCGCCGCGCCATGCCGGTCGCCTCGACGACCTTCGAAACGCGCTCGTGAGCGGCGCTGCCGCCTGTCGAGAAGGAGAGCATCGCGACTTTTGCCCGTTCTCCGGCAAGCCTCTCAAAGGACTTGGCCGACATGCGCGCGATGTCGGCGAGACCGGCTGCGTCCGGGTCCACGACCAGTCCGCAATCGGCAAAGACGAAGGCCCCCTTCCTGGCGTGATGGGGCTCGCAAAGCATCATGAGGAAGAAACTGGAGACGAGCCCGACGCCGGGCGCCCTGCCGATCACCTGCAATGCGGCACGAACGGTGTCTGCGGTGGTTGCGACCGCGCCGCCGACAGTCCCATCGGCCATTCCTTCGCGCACCATCATCGCGGCGAAGGTCAGCGGTGACAGAACGGCGGCCCGAGCCGCGGTCTCGTCGACGCCTTTGCTCCTTCTGTGCTCCAGATAGGCGGTCGCGAAATCATCGGTAAGCGGAGAGCACGCCGGGTCCTCGATCCGGAATTCCTGCGGGATTGCGTCCAGGGCTGCGAGCCTCTGCGCAACCACCTCGCGGTTTCCGACCAGCGTAATCTCCGCCACGCCTTCCCGCCTCGCCTGCACGGCGCCGGCGACGATCCGCGGGTCCTCGCCTTCCGGAAGGACGATGTGCCGCGGCGCTTTCCTGGCGGCGTCGATGATGCGATCGAGAGGTTTCATCAGCTGTGTCCCAGATAGTACATGCCGCCGAGTATGAAGACGGCGATGAACAGCGTTTCGGCCACGACGAGGGCAACGGCATCTCCGCCGACTTCGAGGACGCGGCGCAGCGACGTCTTCATGCCGACGGCCACGATGCCCGCCAGCAGCGCCCATCTGGATATGGCCATCCCGACCTCGCTTGCGAGCACCGGCACCAGCCCGGCGGAATTGAACCCCGCGAGAACGAGGAACGCCAGGACGAAGCCCGGCACGAGCGGCGCGCGCTTTCCGATGGACGCGCCCTCCTGCGGAACGCCGCGCAGGGCGAGGGAAAAGATCAGGACCACCGGCGCCAGCATCGTCACCCGGATGAGCTTGACGAGCGTCGCGGTCTCGCCCGCCTCCGGAGAGACCGAAAAGCCGGCTCCCACCACCTGGGCGACATCATGGATCGTGCCGCCGAAAAAGATGCCGGTGGCTTGGCCGTCAAGCCCGAGATACTCGGCGACGATCGGATAGCCGATCATCGCAAGCGTGCTGAGCACGGTCACCGACAGCACGGTGAAGATCAGATTGCGCTCGGAGAATTCGTTGCGGGGCAGCACGGCGGCGATGGCCATGGCGGCCGAAGCGCCGCAAATGGCAACCGCGCCACTGGTGAGAAGGGCGAGACGCCAGCCCCGGCCAAGCAGGCGGGCGGCCAGGAGGCCGAACAGGATGGTTGCCACGATCGCCGAGACGAGCAGCAGAATGGTGCCGGCGCCGAGGCCGATCAGAAGATCGACGCTGATGCGCATGCCGAGCAGCGCCACACCGATCCTCAAGATCAGCTTTGCCGAAAGCTCGATGCCCGCGACGCAACGTCCTTCTTCCGCCAGGAAGTGGAAGGCGATCCCCAGCAGCAGCGCCATCAGCATCGCCGGCGCCCCGTAATGCTCCGACAGGAACTGGGCAGCCATGGCGACGGCGGCCGTCACCAGGAGACCCGGTCCATAGGTCGACAGGACGGCTGACAGGGATTGCTTCCGTCGCTCGGTTTTGGGGATCGCGTCCATCTTTTCTTTCCGTTGAGTGAGCTCGGCGGCGACCACCGCCGAGCGAGTCGCGAGAGCTTCTTACATAGGTCGCTGGGTGCGCATGTCGGCGCGATCGATGCCGGCCACCGCTACCGGCTTCTTCATCGCATCGCGGCGGAAGGGCTCACCGAGTTCCTGGTTGAGGATAACCTCGACGAAGGTGGTGATCCCCCTGGCCTGGTCCTCGATCGCCTTCGCAAGGGCCTCGGTGAGTGCGGCCGGCGTGTCGACCGTCACGCCCTTCAGGCCGCAGCCATCTGCAACCTTGGCGTAGCTCAGGTTCGGATTGAGCTCGGTGCCGACGAAGTTGTTGTCGTACCAGAGCGTGGTATTCCGCTTTTCCGCTCCCCACTGGTAGTTGCGGAAGATCACCATGGTGATGGCCGGCCAGCCCTCGCGACCGATCGACGTCATCTCGTTCATCGAGATGCCGAAGGCGCCGTCCCCGGCAAAGCCGACCACCGGCACGTGCGGGCAGCCGATCTTGGCGCCGACGATCGACGGGAAACCGTAGCCGCAGGGGCCGAACATGCCCGGTGCCAGATATTTCCTGCCCTGTTCGAAGCTCGGATAAGCGTTGCCGATCGCGCAGTTGTTGCCGATGTCGGTGGAGATGATCGCCTCCTTCGGAAGCACGGCCTGGATCGCCCGCCAGACCTGGCGAGGCGACATGCGATCGGGCTCGCGCTGGCGTGCGCCGACGTTCCACTCCGTGCCCGGATCGTCATCCTCATGGTCCATCGACGAGAGCTGCTGCAGCCAGGCCGAGCGCGTCTGGTGGATCAGCGCCTTCCGTTCTTCGCGGCTTGCGTCGCCGGCGGCCGGCGCAAGCTGCTGAAGAATCTGCCGCGCTACCTGCTTCGCGTCGCCGCAGATGCCGACCGTCACCTTCTTGGTCAGGCCGATCCGGTCGGCATTGATGTCCACCTGGATGATCGCCGCATCCTTCGGCCAGTAGTCGATGCCATAGCCAGGCAGCGTCGAGAAGGGATTGAGCCGCGTACCCAATGCGAGCACGACGTCGGCCTTGCTGATCAATTCCATCGCCGCCTTCGAGCCGTTATAGCCCAAGGGTCCGACCGACAGACGGTGGCTGCCGGGAAAGGCGTCGTTGTGCTGATAGCCGCAGCACACCGGCGCATCCAGCTTCTCCGCAAGTGCCATGGATTCCTGGATGGCGTTGCCGATGACGACGCCGGCGCCGTTGAGAATGACCGGGAACTTCGCTTCCGAAAGCAGCCGCGCGGCCTGGGCGATGGCCGCGGGGCCGCCCGCCGGCCGCTCGAAGCGGACGATGCGCGGCAGATCCACGTCGATAACCTGCGTCCAGAAGTCCCGCGGGATGTTGATCTGCGCCGGTGCACAACCGCGCCATGCCTTTTCGATGACCCGGTTAAGGACCTCGGGAATGCGGCTCGGATCGCGCACTTCCTCCTGATAGCAGACCATCTCCTCGAACATAGCCATCTGGTCGACTTCCTGGAAGCCGCCCTGGCCGATGGTCTTGTTGGCGGCCTGCGGCGTGACCATGAGCAGTGGCGTATGGTTCCAGTAGGCCGTCTTCATGGCCGTGATGAAACCGGTCACGCCGGGGCCGTTCTGGCCGATCGCCATCGACATCGTGCCGGTCGCACGGCTGAAGCCGTCGGCCATCATGCCGGCATTGGTCTCGTGGGCACAGTCCCAGAACCGGATGCCCGCCTTCGGAAACAGGTCCGATACGGGCATCATCGCCGAGCCGATGATCCCGAACGCATGCTCGATGCCATGCATCTGCAGGACTTTTACAAACGCCTCTTCGGTCGTCATTTTCATGTCATGTTCCTTTCGCGTTGAGGGTAAGGCCGACCGGGCGGCTAAAGAATTTCATCCTTGAGGTAGTACCAGCGATACATGCCCCACTGGCCGAGGCGTCTGAACGGCGTGAGCAGGCCATGACTCGGCAGCGGCGACGTGAAGATCGGCAGATCGAGGGCGCCGCCCTTGCCCGCCACCATCTGGGCCATGCGGCGGCCGGCCTGTGCGGAATACATGACCCCGTTGCCGCCATAGCCCATGGCGTAGAACAGCGGCTGCTTCGGGTCGGGGCGGAAGATGCGCGGCATCATGTCGTGGCTGACATCGACCCAGCCCCACCAGGAGTAGTCGGTCGTGATCCCCTTCAGGATCGGGAACTTTCGGTAGAGCCCTTCGAGCAGCCGATCGAGATGTTTGGGGTTGACCGCGTCGCGGCCGGTGATGGCGCTGCGGCTGCCGATCTGCACGCGACCGTCCGGCAACATCCGGTAGTAGTGGCGCAGCGTGCGCGTATCGGTGAGCGGGATCCGGGTCTTGAAGTTCAGTTCGGCGTGTTCTTCCTCGGTCAGCGGGCGTGTGACGATCGAGTTCGAGAGGATCGGCATCAGCCTGTGCCGCGTCAGCGTATGCAGGTCCGGCGAGGTATAGCCTGCCGTCGCAATGCAGACGGCGCGCGCACGAACGGTGCCGCCCGGCGTCGTCAGATGATAGGCTCCGTTTTTCCAGTCGCAGCCGAGAACGGGGCTTGCCGTGTGGACCCGCGCACCGAGCTTGCGCGCCAGACTGAGGTAGCCGAAGGCGAGCTTGGCCGCGTGGATGCCAATGCCGTCCGGTTCGTACATCGCCCCCCTCGCCTCCTCGTCGCGTACGAAGTCGCGGTGGACCTCATCGCGGCCGACCATGCGCGAGCGGTAGCCGAAAACCTCGTTGAGAAGCCGCGACTCGGCTTCGAGCGCCGGCAACACCTTGTCGCGGTGGGCGATATAAAGATGGCCGCCGTCCTGAGGGTCGCAGTCGATCTCGGGCGAGCGGATCAGGTCCCGGAAGAGATCGAAAGCTTCGCTGATTTCGCCATGCAGCCTTTTGGCGACATCGACGCCCCAGCGCTCGATCCATTGCGAACGCTTGAGCCGGCCGGCGGAGATCTGCGCCTGACCGCCGTTGCGGGTGCTGCAGCCCCAGGCGACGCCATTGGCTTCCAGCACCGTCGCCTTGATGCCATGCTCCTGGGCCAGATGGATCGCGCAGGAGAGCCCGGTGTATCCGGAGCCGACGACAGCGACGTCGACGTCCATATCGCGTGTGACGGGTCCGTCGTCGGCAGGCGGAGTGCCGGCCGTGCCGATCCAATAGGTCGGCGCATAGTCCTTGCCGTCGCCCGGATTAGGCGCGCGGATCGGATCATAGGTCGGATCGAAGGGCTTCCGCGATGCGATCGGTCTGGCCAGTTGATGTTCCATGTCGTGATCCTGCCCTGAGGCTCTCAGTATCTCGGCTGCGGTTCGATGAGCGGCCGGCTCTTTCGGAATGCCTGCTTGCGGACGATCTTTCCGTCGCGAAGCGTGAAGAGATCGCAGCCTTCCGCGACGATGCGCGAGCCGTCCTCATTGGTGCCTGAGAACGTCCACTCGGAGACGGCGCGATCAGCGTGGACGAAGTGGCTGTGATGATCCCAATGGGCATCCCGCATTGCCGTCCATACACCTGAGAAGGCATCGGCAATCGCCGCAGCGCCGACGATGCGCTTGCCGCAGGCCTCCGGCCCGGCAACGGCGTTGAAGACGCAATCGGCGGCGAAAAAGGCCATGACGTCGTCGATGTCGTGCCTGTTGAAGGCGTCGAAAAGCTTTGCGAGATCTTCGGCAGTCATGTCGAAATTCCTTTGTTCATGCCTGGGCATAGCTTCGCCGGGCGGGCGGCCCTAAGCCCGTTGAAATGGGTTGGAAAAGGTTGTCCGGGGCGCCGCCGACTACGTCCGATCGGCTGCCGTCACACTTTGCCCTTCCAGGGAATGAGCGCCTTTTCGAGGTAGCGGATCATCAGATCGAAGGCGAAAGCGAAGACGCCGATGACGACGATGCCCATGATGACCGTATCGCTGGCGAGATATTCGGCGGCATTCAGCACCATGAAGCCGAGGCCACGATGGGCGGCCACCATTTCGGCGGCGACGAGCGTAGTCCAGCCGACGCCGATTCCGATACGCATGCCGGTGAATATCTCCGGCAGGGCAGCCTTCAGGATCACATGCCTGATCACCTGGGCTCGCGTCGCGCCCATCGCATAGGCCGCATGGATCTGTTCAGTCGAGACCGAGCGGACACCGGCTCTGGCGGCGATCGCCATCGGCGCAAAGATCGCCAGATAGATCAGGAACACTTTCGGGAATTCGCCGATGCCGAGCCAGATGATGATCAGCGGCAGATAGGCGAGCGGCGGCAGCGGCCGGTAGAATTCGATGATCGGGTCGAAGAGACCGCGCACCACCCGGTTGACGCCCATGAGGATGCCGACGGGAACGGCCGTGACGAGTGCCAGCAGGAAAGCTCCGAGCACGCGGCCGAGACTTGACAGCGTATGCTGCGCCAAAGTGGAGTTCGAGACGCCTTCCGTAAGCGCAATCACGAACTTGTCCCAGACGGCGAGCGGCGACGGCAGGAACAGCGGCTTGATCCAGCCCATTTCGGTCACGAGCAGCCAGAGCGCGATGAAGGCAAGGGCCGTGAGCAGGCTGATGTGGCCGCTCATGCCGTCGCCCGGCGCACCGTAGATCCTGCCCGGACGAACCGGCTTGCTCTTTGCGACACCCTCAAGCATGGAGGATCTCCGGGTTCCCGGACTGGCGCTCGTCGCCATAGATGATGCCGAGGATTTCTTCACGCATGTCGATGAAGTCGCGGCTGGATTTGATTGCGCGTGCATTGCCGTTCTCCAGGAAGCGTTTGTTGAAATCGAGCTCGTAGGTATGGGTGATGCGGCCCGGACGGGGCGACATCACGATCAGCCTGGAGCCGAGGAACAGCGCCTCCTCGACGCTGTGGGTGATGAAGAAGAACATCTTGTTGGTGAGTTGCCACACTTCGAGCAGCAATTCCTGAATGGTCTCGCGCGTCAGCGCGTCGAGGGCAGCCATCGGCTCGTCCATGAGCAGCATCGCCGGATCGCAGGTGAGCGCGCGGGCGATGCCGACACGCTGCTGCATGCCGCCGGAGAGGTGATAAATCATGTGCCGGTGGAAATCTTGCAGCCCGACAAGCGCGAGATTTCTGGTCGCCAGGTCCCGCCGGGTCGCCTTGTCGACACCCCTGAGCTTCAATCCGAACTCGGTATTGTCGATGACGTTAAGCCAGGGGAGCAGCGCGTGCTTCTGGAAGACGACGCCACGGTCGGCACCGGGGCCGGTGATGCGGCGGTCGCCCAGCATGATTTCCCCGGCGCTCGGCGCCATGAACCCCGCCATCAGGTTGAGAAGCGTGGTCTTGCCACATCCGGACGCACCGAGGGCGACGACGAAATCGCCGCTTTTGATTTCGAGATCCACGCCCTTGAGCGCGATGACCGCCTGGTCCGAATAGAGACCGGGATAGGTCAGACTGACATTGCTGACGTTAAGCGTTTCCATGTCGCAGGCCTTCCTGGAAAGTGCTGTGTCGAGGGTATCAGCGGCGCTCCTGACCGCGCACGGCGCGCGGGCGGGAGCGCGCGTCGTCTGCTACTTGGAGGCTTCTTTCGCATATGAGCTGTTGACGAAGGGCGCGTAGTCGTCGAGCGCGGTGTCGATCTGTTTCTGATCGACCAGAAACTTGGCGCTCGCCTCCAGCGCCCGGACAGCGCCGCCGCCAAGCCACTGATCGGAGACCTGTTCGTCGACGGTCGGGAAGGACAGGAGGTTCAAAGCCTGGACGATACCCTCGGCGTCGCCGCCGATCAGCTTGACCATACCCTGGACCTGCGGTGAGTCGGCCTTCCAGCCGCTGCCGTTCGCCTTGTAATCGGCATAGGCGTCCGCGAGCACCTTGGTGAAGGCGGCCATGAATTTGGGGTTTTGCTCGGCCCATTCCTTGTCGGCTACGAGGCCGTCGAAGGTCGGCACGCTCGCCGCGCCGATCGCCTCGGAATCGGAGATGACCTTGCCGCTCTTCAGGAGTTCCGACAGCGCCGGTGGCCATACATAGGCGGCATCGATATCGCCGCGCTGCCAGGCTGCGACGATCTGCGGCGGCTTCATGTTGAGGATGTTCACTTCCCGCGGATCGGTTTTCCAGACCTGCTCGAGGCCGACCAGCAGATGGAAGTGCGAAGTCGAGACGAAGGGAACGCCGACATTTTTCCCCTTCAGGTCTTCCGGCTTTTCGATGCCGGAACCTTCTCGGGCGACGAGCGCTTCCGACTTGCCGATATTGTCCAGGATCCAGAAAAGTTCGAGCCCGACGCCGCGGGTCGCCGCGGCTGTCGTGCCGGTCGAACCGATGACGCCGATCGGCACGTTTCCGGAAGCGAGGGCGGTCGAAATGTCACCGCCGGAACTGAACTGGCGCCAATCGATCGTATAGCCGGCTTCCTTCGCTGCGGCATCGAAACGACCGTCGGCGATCGCCGAGATGAACGGGCCGACGATCTGCTGGTAGCCCACGACGACGCTGGTTTCCGCCTGGGCGGCGAAGGAGGTGAGGACACCGGCGGCGATGGCCACGGCTCCGGATAAGTGCTTGAAACTTCTAAGGTGGATCATGTCGTTACCCTCTTGGTTATGTCGCCCCGCTTTTTGCGGGGTCGCGCCGTACATTGAATGACGGTCTTTGCTTGCCGAATAGAAATATGCCCACGTCCCGGATTGCCTTATATCCAGATAGGAAGTTAGATGAGTCCAGTTGGATGAGGTGAACAATGGCGGGCTCGACGGTCTCGGAAACGATCTTCTTCCTCGACCGGGCAAGCCAAACGGGCCTGCAGGCGCAGATCCGTGAAACGATCGTTTCGGCCGTATTGTCGGGCCGCCTGGCGCCGGGCGCCCAATTGCCCTCCAGCCGCAAGCTTGCGGCCTATCTGAATATTTCGCGGATCACCGTAACGCTCGCCTATCAGGAGCTCGCTTCCCAAGGCTATGTGGAGGCGGCGAACCGGAGCGGCTACCGTGTCGCCGGCAAACCCCCGACGACAGCAATCGCGATGCAGGCCGCCCATGCTGCGGCCGATGCGATCGACTGGTCGGACAAGTTGCGCTCGACCTTCATCGTGGCCAAGCAGATGCGTAAGCCCCTCGACTGGCGAGCCTATCCCTACCCGTTCCTTTACGGTCAGATGGACCCGTCACTGTTCGATCTCACGGCCTGGCGCGACTGCGCGCGACGGGCGCTGGCGCGCGAGGATTTCGAGCTGATGGCGGGCGACTTCGCGGCGGCGGACGACATCCAGCTCGTCAACTATATCTGTTCGCGCACCTTGCCGGGCCGCGGCATCCGTGCGAACCCCGACGAGATCCTGGTGACGGTGGGCGCGCAGAACGCCCTCTGGATCGTCATCCAGCTCCTGTTGCGTCAGGGCGCCCATGCGGTCTGCGAGAACCCCTGCCATCCCGACATGAGTGCATCGCTTCGCTTGAGCGGCGCCGGGATCACCTTCGTCGATGTGGACAGGGACGGCCTGCCGCCCGCCGCGCTTCCGCAAGAGGTCGATGCCGTGTTCGTCACGCCCAGCCATCATTCGCCGACCGGCGCGACGATGCCGATCGAGCGGCGGGCGGCCTTGCTCGAGGCGGCCGCCTCCAAGGACTTCATAATCGTCGAGGACGATTACGAGTTCGAGATGAGCTTTCTGGCGCCCCCTTCCCCTGCCCTCAAGGCCTTCGACCGCAGCGGGCGGGTCTTCTACATCGGCAGTTTCTCCAAATCGCTGTTTCCCGGCCTGCGTCTCGGCTATCTGGTGGCACCGGCTGCCGTGATCAGGGAGGCGCGGGCACTACGGGCGCTGATGTTGCGGCATCCGCCGGGACACCTCCAGAGAACCGCCGCCTATTTCCTGGCGCTCGGCCACTATGATGCCGTGCTGCACCGGATGCGCGAGGAGTATCATCGCCGCCACATCATCATGGACGCCGCCCTCCGGGATGCCGGATTGAAGATTGCAGGATCTGCGGCTTTCGGCGGCACGTCCTTCTGGATCGAGGGGCCGGAAGGTCTCGATGCGGACCTGCTGATGAACGCTTTGCGCAAGGACGGCGTGCTGATCGAATCCGGATCCCCCTTCTTCCCGCAGGACGACGCACCGTGCCGCTTCTTCCGCATGGGCTACTCGTCGATTGCACGCAACCGCATAGCCGACGGCGTGGCCCTGACCGCGGCGCGGATCGCGGAGCGGGGGTAGGATGAATCTTGCAGCTTCCGGTGGCAGTGGGGGCAGTCGCGATCTGCGGATGGACATTGACCGTGTCAACGTTGGCAGACGTGGGCAGTTGCCATTGGTTGAGGGTGAAAAGGGGCCGGAGGCGGACCTTCTGCTTCTAGGGCGGTTATGAGAGAAGCAGACATCCGAGGCGCGGTGTCGAGGTCTGAGACTCGCCCGAAGCCGTTGTTAAAGCTTCATGAGGCCGACGCGACACCGACGTTACACGCCTGCTGTCACGCCGGCATCCCACCGATATAGCGCATCGGGCATCTTCTCCTGACAGTCGGTTCCGTCCGTCTCACGAATCCTGACGAACCCGTTTCGCTCGTAGAAGGCGATCGCATCAACATTCGCCTGGAAAACCCAGAGCTGAAGATGGTCGAAATGGTCCTGCGCCTTCGCAATCAGCTTCCGGCCGATCCCACGGCCCGTATAGCCATGCAGGAGGTAAAGGTGTTCCACCCAACCTTGCTTGAAGGCGCAGAAGCCGACGACCAACCGCTGTTCGTCAGCCACCCACACCTCGCAGTCTCGGAACACGATGTTGCGGAAGTAGGCCTTGTCTTCCTCAAAGGTGTGCAGATCTGGCAAGTAGGGGAGAAAGGCTTGGCGCGACCTCCGGAATACAGATGCCACAGCCTCTGGTTCAGTAGATATAGCCCGACAAATCTTGATGCTGCACGGATCTGAACTCATCGCTTATGAATTTGCCTTCGGTCTGGATGGGCGATCGACCCTGTGGGAATCGCGCTATTGATGTTCAAGTCAGTGTCGACGATTTAGGAGCATTCATCGACTGCCTTGACCCCTACTCTCAGCATGGACAAACAAGGCATCGACATGATCTCCGGTCGCGCCCATGAACCCATGGGCGGTGTCATCTGCGTCAACCGCAACTGTGAAACCTGCGGTTGGCAGGTACGACTTCTCGACGAGCGCGCCGATCTCGTCGAAGTCTTCCGCCGAGAGAAACTGGTGCGTCGCCCGAACCGACGTGCACCAGATCTCGAAGTTGCGCGCAAAGTCTTCGCATTTCGCCGCTCTCAAGGTGAACATGCGGTCTCCTTGAAGAGGTGCAGCGCCGCATATTGCAGGAGCATAATGGTCTTGCCGTCGCGGATCCGGCCGTCGGCGACCATCCTCAGCGCCTCTTCGATTGTCGGCTCCAGACGTTCGATGTCTTCGCCTTCGTCCGGGTCGCCACCGCCCTCCGACACTTGATCAGCGGCCGAATAGGCTCCGACAAAGAAGTGAAGCCGTTCCGTCACCGATCCAGGGCTCATGAACGCTTCGAACACCTGACTGACATCGGTGACGCGGTATCCGGTCTCCTCCTCCACCTCCGCCTTGATCCGCTCTTCCGGTGTTGCCTTGTCCAGAAGGCCAGCGGGTGTCTCGATCAGAAGATCGTCATACCCGTTGACGAAGGCAGGGTAGCGGAACTGCCGGGTGAGCAAGACCTTTCGGCGCTGCAAATCGTAAAGCAGGATCGTCACGCCATTGCCGCGATCGTAGGTCTCCCTGCTCTGTCTCTGCCACTCTCCGTCCGTCCGACGGAAGCTGAAGGTCGTCTTCTTCAGGACATACCAGTCGTCCGACAGGGTGGTCACCTGCTCGATCCGAATCCGATCTGCAACCGACATACACGTTCTCCATCACGTTATGCACGATATTGCATGATATTTGTGTTCGTGCAATATGCGGCGCATAGGCGACGGACGCATCATGGCGGCGCGTTAGGCGAGCTTCCACGTTCGGGAAATTCCTGCAGTCACTCCCGAGCCTGCATTGCAGAGCCGCCACGGGCTGGAGCTAGGGATTCAATTGCAGCGGTTATTGCCAGGTTTGCATTATCTTAAAAGGAAGCTCCTTCATGCTGACCACTGAGCGCAAGGCGCTGCTCCTCGACGCCCTCGGCAAGGAAGGCCGGATCGTCGCGAAAGAGTTCAGCCGGAAGCTGGGCCTATCCGAGGACACGATCCGGCGAGACCTTCGGGAGCTTGCTGGCGAAGGACTACTTCAACGCGTGCATGGCGGCGCTCTCCCCGCCTCCAAGGCACTCAAAGACCTTCCCACGCGCCGAAATGTGTCAGTCAACGACAAGGCCGAGATCGCCAAGGTCGCCGCCGGCATGGTCAAGGAAGGACAGATCGTCTTCCTGGATGGAGGCACGACGACAATCAGGCTCGCGCGCGTCCTCCCAAAGGCCTTGAAGGCGACGGTCGTGACCCATAGCCCCGACGTCGCAACCGCTCTTCTTGATCATCCGGGGGTGGATGTGGAGCTTATCGGCGGTCACATCTACAAGCATTCGAACGTCTCCGTAGGCGCCGTCGCCATCGAAGCTATCTCGCAGATCCGCGTGGATCTCTACTTCATGGGCGTGACCGGTATCCATGTAGAGCACGGCCTGACGACGGGAGACCGCGAGGAGGCGGCGGTGAAGCGGGCGATCTGCCGGCAGGCTGCTGAGACGGTCGTGCTTGGCTCGAGGGAAAAGCTCGGTGCCGTCTCCGCGTACGGCGTCGTTGGCTTCGACGACGTCGACGGGCTTATTGTGAGCAGGAAGTGTCCCGAGGATCTGCTCACCCCTCTTCGCGATCTCGGCATGCAGATCATATCGTCGTAAATGGCGGACAGTGGCGGAAATGAAGGCTCATTCCTGTCGCAAGATTCGTCGCTTCATGGCCAAAACACCAGCTTCCAAGCTAAGCCGGGAACCCGTCACGCCACCTCAAGATGCGAGGATTCCATTCCCTGCGTGACAAGCGGCGCGGGAGACTTCGCATGCGGGTGGGAAGCGTTAAGTCGCCGAGCCACGATATCGTGGTTGAGCCACAGGACGGGACCGGAGGGTTCGGAAGATTCGCCGAAAATCAGCTGCCCGATTGCCTTCACGACGAGACCGCTCAGGAGATCGCTGATCATCAACTTGCTATCCCGATGCATCCGGGTGATCTCGTTGGACGTGCCGATGGTCAAATCGGCCTGTGCCTGGCTGTTTGCCATGGGCCATGCCGAAAACTCATAGAACGGGCGCATGACCTCGCTGGCCTGCATGTCGGTGATCTTCCCGAACACATCCTTCATGGTTAAGCCGTCTGCCAGAAGCTGCTCGCAGGCCTGCCACTGTTCGTCTGCCCATTGGCCACCGTTTTCTTTCTTCAACGCAAGCAGCAGCGGTATCAGGGGCAGTTCGATACCCGTGAACACATCGGACGAATTGGTCCGGATTTCGGGACAGTTATAGACAGTTGCCTTGATCCCTTTCGCCCAGGCTTCCTCTGCAATGCCTTCGAGCCGCATCTTGGCATAACCCTGGGTGTAGTTGGTGTAGGTCTGCCAACGATAGCTTCCGTCAATGAGGATCGCCGATCCGTGGTAACCATAGGCCGTATATCGTATTTGACCGCCCGAAGCTTCCACGCGCTCGCGGATCGCCGCGCTGAAATCAATGAGATGGCGAAAGGTGTTTGCGGAGACGTCGTCAAAATTCTGCAGGATGAGTTTTCCCATATCACTGTCGAGCAGGGTCTGCGACGACATGTGGCGGGTTCCGGTTCCCTTGTAGATTCGATTGGCGACGACCAAGAGTACCTTCGCCTTCGGGATGCCTCCGGCCATTGTGTGGGCGAAGAAAACATTGCGCCCAGCGGCGATCATTCCGTCGAGAACGGTCATGACCTTTGCAAGCGACTCCGTAAAACGCGCAGTGGCGATGTCGCGGCATTGCCTCACATAGTCCCAGTCGAGCTTGTCGTGTTCCCAGCTCTCAAGCGTCATCTTTGCCAGGAGATCGGTGGGAGTTGGGCCGTCTGCGGGCGCATCGAGATCGAAACCCGCCATAAGAGGTATGTTGATGATCCTGCCGCCCAGCCGGGCCTCCGCTGAAGACAGTTCCTCGGCGTCAAGCGGCCGTAGCGCGTTGTTCTCGTCGCGCCGCCCGACGGTAATCCCCACAATCTCCATGCCGGCCCGCCGGGCTTCCTCGAGCAAACCGGTGGCGTATCCGCGGCCGAACAGTTCGCCGAAGAGTACGAAAACATCGCCTTTACGGAAGACCGTGTTCTCGGAAAGACGATTCAGTGCAACCGGATTTTCCATGCTGTCAGCTCTTTGATTCGTGTGTCGTCGAGCAATGGCTCATACGAGCGTCGCAAAGACATGACCGCACTGGCACCGAATGGGAACTCATTTTCGGTGACGGTTCATTTCAAAACGTGAAGTCGGTCTCTGCTGTTCCTGCAATGCGGCGAAATGCCGAGGCCGTTGGAGATCGGCGCGCCGATACCGAAACAAGTGCGGCTTTCGGCGGCACGTCCGTCTGGATCGAGGGGCCGGAAGGTCTCGATGGAGCTTCGGGTGGCATCGGTGCGGCAGCGGCACTAGCAAGCGGAGTGCCGTTGACAGCGCTGTTTGCTGGCGGTTCGAAGTTTGTGAGTACCTTCTTTCCGTAAGGCAATGCCCTAGCTGAGCACACCCCAGGTAGACTGTCTTCACACCGGATTGAAGGCAGTGATAAAAAAACCCATGGGCATCAAGAACTATCTAATCGAAGGCGGCTCGGGTACTGGAAAGACGTCTGTCGCTACCGAACTGGAGCGGCGGGGCTACCATGTCGTCCATGGTGACCGCGTTTTGGCCTATGTCGGCGACCCCGAGACAGGCCAGGCGCTCGCAGGACCACCCGAAGGCGCAGACCGCATCGCTTGGGGATACGCGCACTGGATCTGGTCTGTCGAGAAGGTCCGCGCTATTGCTGCCGACACCACCCATCCTGCCACGTTCTTTTGTGGCGGCTCGCGCAATTTCCACAAATTCCTGGACCTGTTCGATAAGGTTTTCGTGCTCGACATCGACGTTGAGACGTTGAACCGACGACTGGATGGGCGGCCGAATGAGCCGGGCTTCGAGCCGGCCGAGCGGGCCCTGGTACTCCGCTATCATCGTACCCGGGAGTATCTTCCTGCCGGCATCAATATCGACACGGCGAATACCGTCCCAAGTGTCGTCGACGCTATCCTCGCCAAACTCACCTGAAGCCCGGCAGGCTTGTGATAGGGAGGGAAGCAACTGATCGTTGCGAGAAAGCCGCTAGCTGCCGTACGGCTCACTGGCGGCGGTGCCGGCTTCACCGGCCTTTCTGGCCGGAGCCGGCGTCAACCAGACGCCGTTCGCATTCCGCGGTAAGGGCTGAGGATTGACAGGTTTAATCAGGCGCGACCTCAAGGCGCTGTTTCAGAAGCCAGTCCCAGAGCTCGGGATCGTTCAAGGCGGCCCGCTCGACGCTCGAGTGGTCCACGCCCTCCAAGACACTCAGACGAGCATTACGCTTCAGACCCACAAGCCGCTCATAAAGCACGACTGAATCCGACAAAGGGATGACTTCATCGTTCGTGCCGTGGAACACCCAGAAGGCTGCCTTTTCATTTGTTCTGCTAAGGTAGTGGCGATTGCCGCCGCCGGCGATCGGAACGACAGCGGCGAATGTTTCGGGAAACTGTTCTGCCATGGCCCAGGCCGCGAAAGCGCCGCGACTGAACCCCACGACATAGACACGCGCGCGATCGACGCGATACTTCGACATCACCTCGTCAAGTGCCGCCTCGACTTTCTCGATCGGATAAAGCAGCTCTTCACTCGGATTCTGAGGTGAAAACACCAGGAAGGGGAATTTCTTTCCCTCCTCGATCAATTTCGGAATGCCACTCGATCTGACTTTCTCGATATCGGTCCCGCCCTGATCGCCGCCGTGTAGCCACACGACAAGCGGATACGCGTTGCTGGACGACGCATAGTCGTCCGGCGTGTAAATCAAATAGTTGAGATCATTCTTTATGCTGGTGCTCGATCTCGCTGCCAACTGCTCTGCATGCGCCACGCCTGCACTGCACATTCCGATTACGGCCGTGAAAACCAGTGCCATGATGTTCCGCGTCATTCGACCACCTGCTTCATAATGTTGCGCCTGTAGGCATCAAATGGAACCGAAAAACCAGAACTCAAGCCTCCCTACCCCGGGGATGGAACCGTCGCCTCGGGGAAGGATTGTCGCGGAAAGCCGCGGCAATCCCGGAAGCGCGACCTGACGGCCCGGTTGTCGAGTGAAGAATTACCTCCGGCGTGGCGAGCAATCACTGGGTCAGGCCGTTCTCTCCTTCTCGTAGAAGGGCAGACAGGTCGAGCCGAGCGAGCGGGTCCTGCCGCTACGTTTCCTCGATCGCATCCACCCGGTCCGGATAGAATGCCATGTGCTCCTTGATCTCGCGGACCGCTTGATGCGGATTCTCGTAGGTCCAGACGGCATTCTTCGAGCGCTCGCCACCGGCCGCGATACTGTAATAGGACGCATCGCCCTTGTAGGGGCAATAGGTCCCATGATCGGTGCGCGCAAGCAGCGACATGTCGACGTCGCTGCGGGGGATGTATTGCACGGGCGGATAGGACGCCTCGCGCAATGTGAGCGCGTCGCGCGTATCGGCCACGATGCGGCCATCGAGCCTGACTACAACACGCCGGGGATTGCGTTCGACAGTGATCGGATGGTCGGGGCCTGGAATTCTGATCGGCTTGTCTGACATGAGCGTTCGCCTTCAGGTGGTTGCACCGCCTCTTAGATAGGGTCACGCCTCCCGCTCCCCAAGGGCCGCACCGCCTCGACGGGCTGGGATGGCTTCCGGTCCGGCCAAACAAAATCATGAACCATCGGATATCTGAAAGAGTTGGAGCGGATGCGGGCGGAAACGGGCATGCGCCTTTCCTTGATCCCGCTCGATGCTTAGCCAGATTGGAGATGCCGGCAGATGATTGCGAGAACAGGTGGGTGCCTTTGCGGCGCGCTGAGATATGAGGTGCGCGGAGAACCTTTGCGGGTGGGACTTTGCCATTGTGCGGACTGCCGCAAGGAAAGCGGCTCTTCTTTCGTGACCTTCGCCGTCTGGCCCACCCGGGCTTTCAAGAGCTCTGGCGAAGTCAAGATATTCGCCGGCCGTGGCTTTTGCCCCGACTGCGGATCGCGGCTCTTCAACCCGGGAGAAGAGGAAACCGAAATTCGCGTCGGTTCGCTGGACGATGCCCCGGCCGCTCTCAATCCCCAATACGAGATCTGGGTCGTCCGGCGCGAGGGGTGGTTGCCTCCCCTTCCGGTCCCGCAATATCCGGGGGATCGAAGCCGAAGCTAATATTTTCTCGTGCGCTGAATTTTATTGTTGTGCGTTCTTTTTAAAATTGACGCGCGATAAGTTTTATGGTGTTTACTCCCTGCCAAGGTCAGGGACGGGAGGGCCCGCCTGCCTGGTTGCAAACGTTGAAGGCCCGCCGTTTCCAAGGGAGGAAACCATGAACATGCCCCGCATTCTCAAAACTCTCGTCGCCGGCACCGCGCTCACCTTGCTGGCATCCGGCGCCTTCGCCGACGGCATCGGCGCATCGCTCCTGACCCAGCAGCACCCGTTCTACATTGAGCTCGCCGAGGCGATGAAAGCCGAAGCCAAGGAAAAGAATGTCGCGCTCGAAGTGGCGATCGCCAATCAGGACCTCAACAAGCAGCTCGCCGACGTCGAGGACTTCATCGTCAAGGGCGTTGATGTGATCGTCATCTCACCTGTCGACAGCCAGGGCGTACGCGCGGCGATCGCAAAGGCGGAAAAGGCCGGCATCAAGGTGATCACCGTCGACGTTCCGGCCAATGGGGCGACGGTGACGTCGCATATCGGCACCGACAATTTCACCGGCGGCGTGAAGGCGGGCGAGTTGATGGCCGAAGTTCTCGGAAACAAGGGCAAGGTCGCCATTATCGACTATCCGACGGTTCAGTCGGTGGTCAATCGCGTCAACGGCTTCAAGGAAGCGATCGCCAAGCATCCGGAAATGGAGATCGTCGCGACCCAGACCGGCATCACCCGCGCAGAAGCCCTCGCCGCCGCACAGAACATGCTGCAGGCCAATCCCGACATTACCGGCATTTTCGGCTTCGGCGACGATGCGGCCCTTGCCGCGGCCGTTGCCGTCAAGGCTGCCGGACTGGAATCGCAGGTCAAGGTCATCGGTTTCGACGGCATGAAGGAAGCACGCGATGCCGTCGACGGCAATCCGGTAATGGTCGGCGTGATCCAGCAATTCCCGGACCAGATGGGCAAACAGGCGATCGACACCGCCGTAAAGGTTGTCGCCGGAGAGACGGTACCGGCCGAGCAGCCGATCGTACCGGGCGTCTATACCGGGAAATAGGTCCCTCCCAGGACGGCTGCCGCCTGCGGGCGGCGGCATACCACGGGCGTATCCGGCATGCCGCCGGATACGCTCCGGTCCGGCTGAAGGAGGCCCGCCATGCATGGTTCCGCTGCGGATACCATTCTCAAGATCACCGATGTCACCAAGTCCTTCGGGCAGGTCGCCGCTCTCAAGGGGATGCGGCTCGAAGTCCGGCGCGGCCGGGTGCATACGCTGCTCGGCGAAAACGGCGCCGGCAAATCGACCTTGATGAAGATTCTCGCCGGCGTGCACGGAGCGACGTCGGGAGAGATCGTTCTCGACGGACAGCCCTACCGGCCCGCCAACCCGCAGGAGGCCGCCTCGCTCGGGCTGGCGATCGTCTTCCAGGAATTGAGCCTCTGCAACAATCTGACGGTCGCTGAGAACATCCTCGCCACGCGCGAGCCGCGCCGTTTCGGCTTCATCAACGACAAGGCGCTCGTCGCAAAGGCGCAACGGATCGTAACCGACCTCGGACTTCCCATCGACGTAACGGAGAAGGTCGGCAATCTCTCGATCGCCCAGCGACAACTCGTCGAGATCGCCAAGGGCCTGAGCCATGATGCCAAGGTCGTCATTCTGGACGAGCCGACTTCCTCGCTCAGCGACAGCGAGGCCGAGATCCTCTTCGAGATCATCGGCCGGCTGAAGCAGCGCAACGCCGCGGTCATCTATATTTCGCACCGCATGGAAGAGATCATGCGGCTCAGCGACGACATCACCGTCATCAGAGACGGCGAATATGTCTCGACGCATGCGCGCGACGAAGTCACCATCGAGACGCTGATCGCATTGATGGTCGGGCGCCGCATGGACGAAATCTACCCGCCGCCGATGCACCAAGTGGCGGCGGACGGCGCCCCGGTCCTTGCAGTCGACCGGTTGACGCGCGAAGGCGAGTTTCACGACGTGTCCTTCCACGTGCGCGCCGGTGAGATCCTCGGCTTCTTCGGGCTTGTCGGTTCGGGCCGCTCGGAAGTGATGAACGCGCTCTTCGGCATGAAGAACGCCGAAGGCACGGTTCGCCTCGATGGCGAGGCCGTGCGGTTCCGTTCCCCGGACGAGGCCATCGCCCGCGGCATCGGTTTCGTGACGGAGAACCGGAAGGAAGAGGGCCTTGTCCTCGGCCACAGCGTCGAGTGGAACATATCCATGGCGGCTCTCGCGAACTTCGCCGGGGGTTTGGGCTTCATCCGCAACGGCGCGGAACGGGCGGCGGCATCCGAACAGGTCGGGAAGCTCTCCATCAAGACGAACTCGCTGGAAACGCCGGCGGGGGCGCTCAGCGGCGGCAACCAGCAGAAGATAGTGCTCGCCAAATGGCTGCTCACGCGGCCCAAGGTGCTGATCCTCGACGAGCCGACCCGCGGCGTCGACGTCGGCGCGAAATTCGAGATCTACAAGATCATCCGCCAGCTGGCGGCCGAGGGAACGGCAATTCTGCTGATCTCCTCCGACCTGCCCGAAGTCCTGGGAATGAGCGACCGCGTGGTCGTCATGCATGAAGGCGCGCCCGGCGCCACGCTCGAAGGTTCCGCCCTCACTCCAGAGACGATCATGGCTCACGCGACAGGGTTTCAATCATGACACAGAACACAGCAGCCAAAGCCGCCCTTGTTCGGGCTCTCAAGCAATATGGCGGCATCTTCCTTTCGCTGGTGATGCTCTGCATCGTCTTTTCCTTCTTCAACCCGCGGTTCATGACGGTTGTAAACTTCATGAACATCCTGCAGCAGGTCGCCGTTGTCGCGATCGCGGCCTTCGGGATGACGTGGGTGATCCTGCTCGGCGAGATCGATCTTTCCGTCGGCTCGATCATCGCGGTGGCAGGAATGGTCGGGGCGCAATGCTTTGCCTTCGGGATGGGTTTCGTGCCGGCGATTGCGCTGACGCTCGTTGCCGGCGCCCTGATGGGAATGTTGAACGGGGTGCTGACGGCCAAGCTGCTCTTGCCGTCCTTCATCGTCACCGTCGCGACCATGGGTATCTATCGCGGCATGGTGAGCCTGCCCACCAACGGCGCGCCGGCCATGATCGAGAACGTAACCTGGACCGCAATCGGCACCGAGAGTTTCCTGGGGCTGCCGATCATCATCTGGGTCGTCGCCGTCCTCTTCGTCATCAATCAGATCGTGCTCAGCAAGACGAGCTTCGGCCGGCGCGCCTATCTGACCGGCGGCAACCGCGAGGCGGCCGTCTACTCCGGCATCAAGGTCGACCGGCTGAAGATCCTGATCTTCATGATCTCCGGCGTGATGGCGGCCATCAGCGGCATTCTGCTTTCCTCCCGCCTGTTCTCCGCACAGACCAATGCGGGCATGAGCTACGAGCTTGACGCCATCGCGGCGGCCGTTCTCGGCGGCACCAGCCTTGCCGGCGGCGTCGGAACCATGGTCGGCACGCTGATCGGCGCGCTCATCATCGGCGTGATGAACAACGGCATGAACATGCTCTCCGTCCCCTACTTCTATCAGCTGATCGTCAAGGGCCTGGTGATCCTCGTCGCCGTCTGGCTCGACGTCCGCGCCAAGCAGGCAAAGCGCTGAACCCCGACACGAGTGACATCCACATGCACAAGATACTGACGATCGGCGAGATTCTCGTCGAAATCATCGCGACCGAGAAAGGTGACGGGTTCCGCCAGGCGACGCCGCTCATCGGCCCCTTCCCTTCAGGTGCACCGGCCATATTCATCGACCAGGCCGGGAAGCTCGGTCAGCCATGCGCGATCATCTCCCGCGTCGGAGGGGATGATTTCGGCACGGTCAACCTCCAACGTCTCGAGGGCGACGGCGTCGACATTTCCGGCGTCGAGGTCGATCCGCTCGCCACGACCGGCAGCGCCTTCGTCCGCTACCGGCCCGATGGCAGCCGCGCTTTCGTCTTCAACATCCGCGACAGCGCCTGCGGCAAGATCATGCTCGACGCGCGAATGACCCGGCTCGTCGGCGAATGCAGCCATATCCATGTCATGGGCTCGTCGCTCTACGCGCCGAGCGTGGTCGAAAGCATTCTCGCCGCGATCGGGATCGTCAAGGCGGGCGGGGGCACCGTCTCCTTCGATCCGAATCTTCGCCCGGAGATCCTCAAAAGCCCCGGCATGCGCGAGGCGCTGCTTACGGTGCTCGCCGAGACAGATCTCTTCCTGCCGAGCGGAGACGAGCTATTCCTCTTTACCGAAGCCAAGACGGAAGGTCAGGCGGTCGCGGAGCTCCTCGCATCCGGCATCAAAGCCGTCGTCGTCAAACGCGGCGCAGCAGGCGCCAGCTATTTCGATACCGTGACGGCGCTATCCCTGCCGGGCTTCCCTGTCGAGGAGATCGACCCGACCGGGGCCGGCGATTGTTTCGGCGCCACCTTCGTCAGCTTCTGGCTCAACGGGGCGAGCCCCCGCGAGGCCCTTGAATTCGCCGCCGCTTCCGGCGCCCGCGCCGTCATGCACTTCGGCCCCATGGAAGGCGCTTCGACACGCGCGGAACTCGAACGATTCATCAGCGAGCAACAGGCCTGATCATGCAAGAGAACTATCTCATCGACATCGCCCGGTGGAGCAAGCGTCCCGGTCCGCGCGGCATACCGTCGATCTGTTCCGCGCACCCGCTCGTCATCGAAGCCGCCATGCTGCGCGCGCGCCGGGAGAATACGCCGGTGCTGATCGAGGCGACCTGCAACCAGGTCAATCAGGACGGCGGCTATACCGGAATGACGCCTGAGGATTTCACCCGCTTCGTCGGCGCCATCGCCGACCGGATCGCGTTCCCCCGGGAGAAGATCCTGCTCGGCGGCGACCATCTCGGCCCCAATCCCTGGAAGCATCTGCCCGCCGCGGAGGCGATGGCCAAGGCAGAGGCGATGATCGCGGCCTACGCGAAAGCTGGATTCAACAAACTGCATCTCGACACCAGCATGGGATGCGCCGGCGAACCGACGGCCTTGCCCGATGCCACGACGGCGGCCCGCGCGGCGCGGCTCGCGGCCGTCGCCGAAGACGCCATCGGCGGCTGCGGGGGCGTACTCCCGGTCTACATCATCGGCACCGAAGTCCCGATACCGGGCGGCGCGCTCGAAGAGCTGGACACGCTCGAGGTGACTGCTCCCGAAGCCGCCATAGAAACCGTGCGCGTCCATCGCGCGGCATTCGAGGAAGCCGGCGCCGCCGGTGCCTTCAGCCGCGTCGTGGGCGCCGTCGTCCAGCCGGGCGTGGAATTCGGCAACGAGAACGTCATTGCCTATGATCGTGCCAGGGCCGAAAAGCTCAGCGCCACGCTGGGCCGACTTGACGGGATGGTCTTCGAGGCCCATTCCACCGATTACCAGATGCCGGATGCGCTTCGCCAACTGGTCGCCGACGGCTTCGCGATCCTGAAGGTCGGACCCGGCCTCACCTTTGCTCTTCGTGAAGCCCTCTACGGCCTCGACCAGATCGCTGCCTTTCTCTTTCCGGCCGCGCGCGAGCGGACGCTTGCCGAAGTCACGGAAGCGGTGATGCGCGAGGAACCGGCGAACTGGGGCAAATACTATCACGGCTCGGCGGACGAGCAGCGCCTTCAGCGGCACTTCTCCTATAGCGACCGCATACGCTATTACTGGCCGCATCCGAAGGCCGCTGCAGCCGTGGACGAACTCATGTCTCTGCTCGACGGCGTTGCGATCCCGGAAACGCTGATCAGCCAGTTTCTCGCCGGCAGCTACGAGCGCGTTCGCAATGGCGAGGTCGCGCCGCAGGCCAAGCCGTTGGCGCTTGCCGCCGTCGACGCCGTTCTGCAGGACTATTTCGCAGCGTGCCGGGTCTAGATCATGACGTCAGAGCGGGATGCGGGCGGAAAGCCGCGCACACTTTTCCTCAACCCGCTCTAGCGGAAGCGCCGTGATCGGTGAATATTCCGAAAGACCAAATCAGATGAGCGGGGACGCTTCGACCGTGACCAGACAGATCAAGACGATGGAGGATTTTTCGGAGTTCGTCGGACTGTCGCGCCCCACCGTCTCCAAATATTTCAACGACCCCTCATCGGTGCGCAAGAAGACACGCGACGCCATCGAGGCGGCGATAAAGCAATCGGGCTTTCGCCCGAACATCTTCGCCGTCAACCTGAACCGCCGCCGCACCAATATCCTCGGGGTCATCGTCCCCAACTCGACGGACCCGTTCTACATGGCGCTGACGCGGCGCATCGAGCATATTGCCGATCAGGCGGGGTTCCTCGCCTTCGTCCTTTCCTCGGACGGCAGGCCCGAGATGGAAGAACGGGCGATCGAAACCTTCAAGTCGATGAACGTCGCCGGCGCGATCATCGCGCCGCTCGGCGTCCAGTCGCATCACCAGAAGCTGAGCGCGCTCGGACAAAGCATACCGCTGATCTATGTCGACTCGCCGCTCGACGACAGTTCCTCCTTCGTCGGAACCGACAACCGGCAGAGCTTCAGGCTGATGGTCGACTATCTCTGCCGTTCGGGTGGCCCGCCCTGCTATCTCGGCATGCCCCCGGTCAACAACAACGCCATGGCGCGCCAGGACGCTTATGTCGAAGCCATGCGGCAGCTGAAGATGAAGCCGGCGGTCGTAGAGACGACGGCATATGCCTCCTGGGACTTCGAGAAGTTCGGCTTCGACGAGACGCTGCGCATCCTGTCCAGTGGCGGTTTCCCGACGCAAACCGTTCTTTGCGCGAACGACCGCGTCGCCTTCGGCGTCATTGCCGCCGCGTTTCAGTCCGGCCTGAAGGTCGGGCGGGATGCCGACAGCGATCTGAGGGTCGCCGGGCACGACGACCATCCCTTGTCCCGCTACACCTGTCCGCCACTGACCACGGTCGCGCAGAACTACAACGAAATCGGCAGGCTGGCGATCGAACTTCTCCTGTTCAAGCTCGGCGAGGCTTCCGGTAACGGTGAAGCCTTTCGCGACGACGAACGCATTTTGCTGAGCGCGGAGATCATGTTGCGCGGTTCGGCTTAGAACTCACCTGAACTGTGCGCATGGCGCAAGCGCGAGCGCCCCAGAGCCGGTCCACAGGACGCCCGTCAGGGCCAGGACCGTCAGAAGGCGCCCCGCGCGGATCAGGAAGGGCTGGTCGTCTCCCGGATCGGCGCAGCGAAGCGTTTGCGCGAGCTTTCCCGGAAAAGAGAAGACCAGCAAGAGTGCTCCGGCCGCGGCGAGTGTGGCCACGACGATGGATCCCGGAACGATGGTGGTCGCCCACGGCCCCGCGGCGGCGCATGCCACGGCGTGGAAAGTATAGACGGCAAGCAGATGTCCACCCCAAAGAATCGGCCCGGCCAGAAGGAAGAGAATTGCGCCGGCAATGGGTGGTTCGCGGACGGGATCGTTCATGACGCACCTATCCGATCAGTCGCGGGAAGCCGTGAATTAGTCCGAGGCCCAGCAGCGACTGGGCGACGGCGTAGTGATAGAGCAGCGCGTAGCTGTCGTAGGTCACCCGCCGTACGGCATCCAGCTTCCCGGCCAGATGCCGCGCCATCGCGAACAGTCCCATGATCAGCAGGGCGAAGACGAGTTGAGCGAAGAGAACGGCGCCGAGATAAACCATGGCTCCGTAAGCGTTCCCATTGGGGCTCAAGCCGGTCGCCAAGTGTCCCCGGAGTTCAAGTGCGAACGCACCCGTCAGGCAGGCGAGCGAAAGAAGCAGGGCGGCCGCCATTGCCAGGCGCGATGCCGAGAACATCCCCAGCCTGCGGCTGACAAGCCATAAGATACCCGAGCCGGTAAGAAGCAGCGCCGCGGACCCCAAGGGCCAGCGAAGCGGCGGTGGTTCCGGAGAACCTGCCGGGGCCCAGACCTCCGGCGAGACGACCCAGAGGAAAAGGTAGGAAAAGACATAGGCGAGATAGAGGGACGCCGCAACGAACATCAGGACCACCATCGCCCACCAGGAATGCGACGTCGGTCCGCTCATATAGGTGGGAAGGCGAACGCCCTTGGCGATTTCGATCATGCCTTTCGAAGGCCCGGGGTCGAGCCCCCAGGCCCAGACGAGGATGAAGGCGATGGCGAGGACTCCGCAGATCGTTGCGATCGTCACCATCTTGACCGTCAGCAGCAGGAAGAACGCCGCCGTGAAGACGGCCGCGAGGAAAGGCGGCCAGCCGGGGCCGGGCATCTGGATGACATATTGCGGACGGGCATGGATCGGCGAGGTCACGATCGTTTCCCGCCAGCCGGTCGGAGCGTTTGGAAGATAGTGATGGCCGTCGCGTACCTCCTGAGGGAGGCTCGGCCGATCCCAGAGCGGTTCGCGACTGGTGATGTGAGGGATGCTTCGGGTGGAGTAGACGTCGTTCGGCAGCCATTCGAGCGTGCCCGCTCCCCAAGGGTTCTCGTGAGGTCCGTTGCCGGGGCGGAACTTCGCGGCGAGATCCACCAGAAACACGAGTACGCCGGCGGCAAGCACATAGGTCCCCACGGTTGAGATGAGGTTCAGCGTGTCCCAGCCCATGTCGCCGGGATAGGTCCAGATCCGCCGCGGCATGCCTCTGAGACCGGTCAGATGCATCGGCAGAAAGGTGACGTTGAAGCCGATGAAGATCAGCCAGAAGACCCACCGGCCCAGCCGTTCAGAGAGCATCCGGCGGCTGAAGAGCGGCATCCAGTAATAGATCGCCGCAAACAGCGGGAAGACGAACCCGCCGATCAGCACGTAGTGGAAATGTGCAACCACGAAGTAGGTGTCGTGTACCTGATGGTCGAAGGGCACCATCGCCACCATGACGCCGGTAAGCCCGCCAAGGGTGAAAATGAACAGGAAGCCGAGAATGAACAGCGATGCGGTCGTTATCCGGAAGCGCTCCCTTCCCGCGGCGATGGTCGCGATCCACGAAAAGACCTGGATGCCCGAGGGAACGGCGACCGCCATGCTGGCGGCGGAGAAGAAGGCGAGGCTCAGCGCCGGAATGCCTGTCGTGAACATGTGGTGCACCCAGAGCCCGAAGCTGAAAAAGCCCGTGCCGATCAAGGCGACGACGATCAGGTGATAGCCCACGAGCGGCGTGCGGGCCATGGTCGGTACCATCATCGAGACGAGGCCCGCGGCCGGAAGGAAGATGATGTAGACTTCCGGGTGCCCGAAGAACCAGAAGAGATGCTGCCAGAGCAGCGGATCTCCCCCCAGCGCGGCGGTGAAGAAGGGCCAGCCGAACGCCCGCTCGATCTCCAGCATCATCGTCGCCAGGATCACTGCCGGGAAGGCGAACATGATCATGCTGGCGAAGATCAGCATCGTCCAGGCGAAGATCGGCATCTTGGCGAGCGACATGCCCGGCGGCCGTGTCCTCAGCGCGCCAACGACGATCTCCACCGCCCCGGCGATCGCCGAAATCTCGATGAAGCCGATGCCGAGCAGCCAGAAATCGGCGTTGTCACCCGGCGAATATTCCATGAGCGTCAGCGGCGGATACATGAACCAGCCGCCTTTCGGCGCGAGGTCGTAGAAGATGGTCGAGAAGAAAACGAGCCCGCCGACCACATAGGCCCAGATGGCGAAGGCGCTGAGGCGCGGAAAAGGCAGATCGCGCGCCGCCAGCATCTGCGGCAGCAGCATGACGCCGAGCGCCTCGACCGCCGGCACGGCAAAGAGGAACATCATCGTCGTGCCGTGGACCGTGAACATCTGATTGTAGAGGTCCTGGTCTATGAGGCGATTGTCGCCGAGGGCGAGCTGCGTGCGCATGACGACGGCGAGCAGACCGGCCATGAGGAAGAAGAGAAACGCGACGCCGATGTAGAGAAGACCGATCACCGTATTGTTGACGGCCGTCACCAGCCGCCAACCGCGCGGCGTCGCCCAGATGCGCTCCAGTTCACGGACCTCGCCTTCGGGCCGGGTATCGGGATTTGGCAGTTCCATCATCCGCCTCCGCCGCCAGTGTCGCGCAGGAAATAGAGGACGACCAGCCCCGCCAGGTAAACGCTGAGGACCGCGAAGGAGTCGTAACCCATCCTGAAGATCGTCCGGTCCCGCCGTTCGACCAGCCCGATGAAGAAAATCGCCGTGACCGTGATCGCGATCAGCGCTGCAAAGGCTTCGAAGCGCCCGGCGCCGTTCATCACCGCGTCGGCACCTCCGGTGATATCGACGATGAAAAGAAGGAAGAGATCAATGAGGTTCGTACCGAAGATATCCGACATGGCCATGGTATAGAGGCCGGCACGCGTGGCGCTGAACACCGTGCTGACTTCCGGCAGCGACGTCGCAATCGCCACGAGGACCGCGCCGATGAAGCTCTGGCCGAGTCCGGTCGCTTCGGCGATCGCATCTCCCGAACGCGACAGCAGATAGCCCGCGACGATGATGACGGCGCCGCAGCCGGCAGTCGCCCAGCCCACCTCGCGCAGCGATTTCTTCTTGCTGTCTTCGGCCTCCTTCCGCGCCCTCTCTTCCTCCTTTTCGGGCGTAACCTCCTCGTCATTCGCGATCCAGGGCTTGTCGCGCTTCGAGCGTGACAAGACCCACATGCCGAAGCCCGTGACCGCTGCAAGCAACCACATCCACACGCCCGAGAAAAGCACCGGCACGTCCCCCACCACGATCGAGGCGGCGACGATCGACAGGAGAAGGATCTTGAAGCCGCCCTGCAGCATGACGACCGGGTCGGGAATGACCGAAGTCAGTGCCTGGCGGCCGATCAGCATGTCGGCAAGGGCAAGGATCGCCACCTGCATGGCGATGCCGCCCAGGATGCTGTTGACCGCGAGACTGGCATCACCGCTGAGCGACGAGGTCACGCCTACCGCCAGCTCCGGGAGCGAAGTGATGCCGCCGAGAAGCACGACGCCGATGAAGGCCTGGCCTACGCCCGTCTTCTCGCTGATCGCATTGGCATAGCCGGTGATCCTGACGCCAGCCATCCAGACTGCCACGGCCGCCCCCGCGAAAATCGCGAGATTCAGCCAAAGTCCGAGGCCGGCGAAGTCAAGCATAGGTCACCTCAACTGGTCCAGATAGGCGGCGAGCTGCCGCAATTCGTCGTCGGTGAAGATCTCGTATGGCGGCATCAGATTTTCCGGCTTCACGTGCTGGCCGTCGCGGATCCAGCGGACGAAGGCGGCGACATCGTTCTCGAGCGTGGCAGCGGCAAGCGAGTGCCGGCTGCCCACATGCGTGAGATCGGGGCCGATCGTACCCCGGGCATCCGTGCCGCGGACCCGGTGGCATGCGGCACAGCCGGAGGAGAGGAACAGCGCCTGCCCTGCGGCCTGATCCTGTTTCGCAGCCGAGGCGTCGCCGGCCTCACCTGCCAGCCAGGAGGAAAACTGATCTTCGGGCATGGCGATCACGTGAAAGGACATGAAGGCATGCGGCCCGCCGCAATATTCCGCACATTGGCCGCGACTGATGCCGGCCTTCGTCGCTTGAAGCGTCAGCGTGTTGGTATGGCCGGGGATCATGTCGAGCTTGCCGGCGAGCCGCGGCACCCAGAAGCTGTGAATAACGTCTGCCGATGTCAGTTCCAATTTCACCGGCCGCCCGACAGGCAGCCTGATTTCGTTGGCGCTCTCGATGCGGCGACCGGTCTCGTCGACATAGGTCACCCGCCACCACCAGCGCTCGCCTACGACCTCGATGCGCAATCCGCCCTGCGAACGGGCCGCAGTGGTGCCGGGCGCCATAAGATAGAAGCCATAGCCCAGCAGGACGCTGAGAGCGAGGATCGGGAAAACGAGACCGCCACTGATGACCACCCTTTCGCCCGCGATGCGGGCACGCCAGCGCTCACCACCGAAAAGCGCGACCGCCGTGATCACGCAGACCCCGACGAGAATGGCGGTAGAGAACAGGATCAGCAACCAACTGAGCGTGCCGATGCGCTCGGCTTCCGCTCCGGAAGGATCGAGCGCGGACTGCAGCCCGGCGCAGCCCTGCAGCGCGAGAGAGCTTGCCACCGCGAAATATCGGGCGAGCCTCATCGGTTCGCCTCCGTCATCGGCGCCGTGGCGCTTCCCGGAGGCAGCGAACCCAGATAGGCGGCGACGTCTTCGATCTGCGCTTCGTCCAGTGCGCCGGCAACCGCCGTCATGATCCTCCCATAGGGGGTCCCGATCCGCCCGCCGCGCCGCCAGAGCCGTATCTGCTCCTCTATGTACTCGGCATGCTGGCCGGCGAGGACCGGAAACTGCTGCGATTGACGTCCGGAATGGCAGCTCAGGCAGGCCGGTACGCCCTGATGCGCGATGCCGCGCCTGGCTATGGCTTCGCCGCGCCTGAGTTGCTCAGGGTCAGGTGGCGCCGATTGGTTTCCGGCGGTTGGCTGAAGCGCCGAGTAATGCGCTGCCAGCTCCCGCATGGCGTCCTCTGACAGAAGGTCGGCGACCGGTTCCATGGCACCGCTCGCCCGGGCACCCTGCGCATATTCCTGGAGACTGCGCAGGAGATAGGCTTCGGGCAGTCCCGCGAGCCGCGGGACACGGTCGCCGTTCGTGCCTGTGCCTTCGCGTTCATGGCAGCGCCCGCAGGCGGTCAAGGCGCTGCCGCTCACGGATCCCTCATCTCTACTCGCCTGGCTGCGCGTGAGGCCTGCCAGGTCGGGATAATTGCCTGCCGTTGCGGGCAGGCTTGCGAGGAATGCCGTGACGGCCCAGACTTCGTCGTCGCGCCGGGTATTCGGCCATGCCGGCATGCCGGTATATTTGAGGCCGTGCTTGACGATCCAGAAGATCTCCTCCGGCGGGCGGCGCTTGCCGATGTCCATCAGATCCGGAGGCGGGGGCAGCATGCCGCTGACGATCGGATTTATCTCTTCGCCGGGCCGGTTGTGGCACGCTACGCACGCACCTTCGAAATGGGATGCCCCGAGTCGGATCATGCCATCGTCATCAAGCGGCGGAACTTCGATCGTAAAGCTTCGGTTGGCGATCGATCGTTCGCGGATCAGCGTCAGGATCCATGTCGTAATCCGCAGGTGGTCCTTGGAGGCCGCGACGTTGTAGACACCGGACCAGACGAACACGACGCCCGCGGTCACGAGCAGCACGGCGCCGACCCCGACGATTTTCGCAACGGCCGTCCAGTGAAGGTTTCTCAGGTCCACGCTGCTGCACCTGCTCTGGATCCGGCCTCGTCTTCCTCCATCGTCAAAAGCCAGCGCGCGGCAATCACGATCCCTGCGAGAACATAGGTCACAGGACAGACGACCAGCATGATAAGCCCCGCGAGCTGCTGATCGGCCAAAGTTGCGTTCAGGGTTCCAGTTGCATGCGCCGTGTGGGATGCAGCGAAAGCGGGGTAGAGCGCTCGCGGCGCGAAGACGAAGAGTACGGCGAGAAGACAATAGAGCTTGCTGGTCATCAGAAGGGCAACGATCGGTTGCCAGGAACGCTTGCCATGAAGAAGCAGGACCGCCCGCCAGAACAGGAATGCGGTCAGGAACAGGCTGGCATTCATGAGCAAATGAACAGTGGGAAATTCCAGGGCCCGCTTGAGAAATGGCGGCGCATGCCAGGCCCAGAGGGCGGCGATCTGCGCAAGTGTCGCAAGCGGCAGAGCCCACCCGGCGATTTCCCGCCGCTGCGGCCGACCCCAAGTCATTGCGACTGCAGCCAAGGGCGCGGCGAGGTTCATCAGCAGGATGTGCACTGCCATATGCGTCGCCAACGGCCCCATCACGCCCCCTAGTCCTCCGAGCGGCTGACCAAGACCCCGCCGGTCAGGTTTCAGAAAGGTCGCCGGCGCAGGCCGCCGGTCGAAACACGGCATCGAATTACTGTGTCGCAAGGCGAAACTGTTTGGGGTGCTTCATGGTTCCAATCCGCACCTCCTGTGGTTGCGTAGACGGTCGAACCGCCCGCCGCGAGCGCTCCCGGAACAAATGGGCGGGCCCGAGGTTTCAACGGTCGACCGAACAGGAGGCGCCGATGAATCTAAATTCCGCATCGACTGCCGCGACAGTCACCACCCCGGTCCATTCGTTGCTCGTGCCGTTTCCGGTCGTCTGTTTTACGCTCGCCCTTCTGACCGATATCGCCTTCTGGCAGACGGGACATATCATGTGGCAGAACTTCTCCGCCTGGCTGCTCTTTGCCGGCATCATTGCCGGCGTGATTGCTGGCGTGGCCGGTGTATTGGAGTTCCTGTTTCGAAGGGAGCGGCGTAGGCAAGGGGCGGTTTGGCTCCATGTAATCGGCTACGTCCTCGTCTTCGGTCTCGCCTTCGTCAACAACCTCGTCCATGCCGCCGATGGCTGGACGGCTGTGGTACCCTACGGGTTGATCCTCTCCGCGGCGACGGTGCTTCTGACGATCCTCTTCGCTTTGCTTGGCCGCGCCACCCTCTACAGGCAATCCGGAGTGAGCGGTTATGAATAGCTCTGCCTTCTTCCGTGCAAGATTCCTCATCGGAACCGGCGTTCTCCTCCTGGCGCTCGCAGGCTGCAGCGATGACGGCGCGGATTTCGATGTTTCGCAGCAGATCGGCCCCGATCCGGTCTTGCCGGAACCGACATCGGAACTCATGCCGGACATGAAGATCGCCGAGGTCGTCGGCTGGCAGGACGGCACGACACCGAGCGTTCCCGACAATCTCGTCATTGCCGCCTACGCGAAGGACCTTGCCAATCCGAGGACCGTCCATACGCTGCCGAACGGCGACGTTCTCGTCGTTCAATCGCGCGAACCCTCGGGCAAGCCGATAGAGCGGCCGAAGGACATGATCCGGGGTTGGATCATGTCCATGGCCCACGGCGGTGGTGCCGGCCCCGAAAAGGAAAGCAATCTGATCACGCTGCTCCGCGATACCGATCGCGACGGAACGGTGGACGAACGCCACGACCTGCTGACGGGGCTCAATTCTCCTTTCGGAGTGGCCTGGCACGACGGAACGCTTTACGTGGCTGCGGCCGATGCGATCCTCGCCTATCCCTATCAGCTCGGGCAGGCGGAGATCACCGGCGAGCCGCGGGTTCTAACACCGCTTCCTGGTGGCCCGATCAACCATCACTGGACCAAGGATCTGGCCCTCAGCCCCGACGGGCGCTACCTCTATGCCTCCGTCGGTTCCAACTCGAACGTGGCCGAGCGCGGGCTCGAGGCCGAAAAGGGCCGCGCTGCGATCTGGCAGGTAGATCGGGAAACGGGTGCGGCCCGCGTCTTCGCGTCCGGCCTTCGCAACCCGAACGGGTTGATCTTCCATCCGGAGACCGGCGTGCTCTGGACGGTCGTCAACGAGCGTGACGAGCTGGGGCCGAATCTGGTGCCGGACTACATGACCTCGGTGCAGGAAGGCGCTTTCTACGGCTGGCCATGGAGCTATTACGGCGCTCATGTGGACGAGCGGGTCCATCCGCCGCGGCCCGACATGGTCGAGAAAGCGATCCCCCCGGACTATGCTCTTTCCAGCCACGTCGCCGCCCTGGGCCTGGTCTTCTCCAACGGCTCCGCCTTGCCGGAGCCCTTCGCCAACGGCGCCTTCATAGGCGAGCACGGGAGCTGGAACCGCAGCAGCTTCAACGGCTACAAGGTCGTCTATGTCCCCTTCGAAAACGGCCGGCCGGCCGGGAAGGCTCAGGACGTCGTGACCGGCTTCATCGAAGGCGATCAGGCACGCGGTCGTCCGGTCGGCGTTGCGATCGACGGGACCGGGGCGCTGCTTGTGGCCGACGACGCCGGCAACACCGTCTGGCGCATCGCCGGAGCCGACGGCAGGGTCACGCCGAGCCCTGTCGGTACGGACGGACAGAGGAATAGCGCGGTCACCAGCGAAGCCAGTCCGCCAGCGGGTGAGACAGGTGGAACATCCGGACGGGCCGCTCCTCCCGCAACCGGTGCCACGCCTCCGGAGCCGCCGCAGACCGATGTCGCGCCGGCTACTCTGCCGAGGGCTACGGAACAGGGATCACCGGAGCCACAGCAATAATTCCCGATCTAATCCTCGGCGTCGCCGACCGTGTCGGCGACATAGGCATCGCGCTTTCCGAGCTCCTTGGGCCGCCCTGTCGTTGAATCCCTCGCCGTCTGATGTTCCAGCTCGGCATTGAGTTCAGCACCGATGATGACGATCATCGTGGATATCCAGATCCAGAGCATGAAGCCGATCAGCGTGCCGAGAGCGCCGTAGGTGGCATTGTAGTTTGCAAAATTGTCGATGTAATACGAGAACGCCAGGGACGCGACGAGCCAGCAGATCGTGCTCAGGGCTGCACCCCAGGTAAGCCACCTGAGTTTGGCCGGCTCCCGGCTAGGACCATAGCGATAGATCAGGGTGATGCCCGCCGCTACGAGCAACAGCATCACGGGCCAGCGCACGAACCTGAGGAGACCTTCCAGTTCCAGGTGGAGAAAGGCCAGCACTGCCGGCAATATGGCAATGGCCGCGATGAGGACGGCGGTTAGGATCAAACCGGCCAGCGTGAAGCCGATGCTTAACAGTGCCAGCCGGACGAAGCCACGCTTTTCCCTCTCGTCATAGGCGATATTCATCGCTTCGAAAAGGGCGCCTACGCCGTTGCGCGCACTCCAGAGAGCGAAGAGCAACCCGCCTATGAAGCCGAGGCTCAGGCTGGACGTTTCCTGGGACGTCAGGGTTTCCAATTGATCGGTCATCATTTGAAGCGACTGCGCCGGGAGCACGGTAGCGAGCAATGTAGCCTGCTCGGCGATCGCGGCCGGATCGGAAACGAGACCGTAGATGGAGACGAGCGAGCCGAGCGCTGGAAATATGGAGAGGAGCACATAAAAGGTGACGCCGGCGGCAACGAGCGAAATCCGGTCCTCGCTGATCTGTGAAACCACCCGCCAGAAGACGTCACGCAGACCCCTCGCTGGAATTTCGCCCGGGCTGTCGGCCGCGCGTCCCCTGCCCTCCTTTTGAGCCTTTTCGTCAGTTCCCCTCTTTGCATCACCGGATTTCATCTGCTCTTCCTCACGGGTTCGAAAGTCCGCCGTGCCGCTGATCGGGCTTGCCGATGGCGGGCGAACGCCGGTGGCATTCGAACACGCCAGGCGATGGCTTGTTCCTTGCGATCCCCCCTATTCGGGCGCGAAGCCCTTACTTCACGGCACGACTTATTTTCTCATAAGAAGTGCTCCATGCTCTCGTGACGCGTTTTCGGATTTGAAAAGAACTGAATCATGAAACTTGCGACGCTGCGCCACCGCCATATTTTTGTCTGCGGCTACTCCGTTTCTTCCGGCGATCGCGGGGAATGTGCAGCACGAAAAGGGAAAAGTTCGAAGTCAAAGCCTGGCCATGAAGAATTTCGTAGATGCCAATCCCGACTGCCTCGAGTTCAATGATCAATGCTCTGTTTGTTCGTTGATCGACGGAGTGGCCGAGTGCTCCTCGCCCAAGATCGCATGTGTCAAGGGGGAGTATCGTTGCACGATGAGATCGAAATAAGTGGCACCTACATTGGCGGACGAACCGGGATTTCCAGCTTGGCACCGCGTTGTCATCTCGGAATGATGCTTATTCCCCCGTCCGCCTCGAGAACAGCGAATTTGATCTGGTCGAGGCGAGCCAGACCCTGCTGCTCTCGGGCCGCGACAAGTATGTCCTCGATGTCGACCCGGGCTCTTCTCACGGCGCGTTCGTCGACCTTCCCGTCGGCGATAAGCACCGTCGGCGTGCCGTCGAGAAACAGAGCGATCTTCGGCGACCATTGCTTGACGTAGGAGAGAACGATATCGACGCCGAAAAGCGTCAGGATGAGCAATGTTGCGTTGACGATGGAGAAGTCGTCGCCGAGCAGCGCCTGCTGAGTCGTCTCGGCGATGATGAGGAGCAGCACGAAGTCGAAGGTGGTCATCTGTGCAACCGTGCGCCGGCCGGAAAGCCGGAGCGCGGCGAGGAGTATAAAATAGATCGTAATACCGCGAACGACGGAGTCCATGACGTATCTCCTAGGGCCAGACGATCGTCCGCACCTCCTTTACCGGCTCGTCATCGATACTTGCCCGGTAGGAAACGACACCCGGAGTTTGGGCACGGAGGTGCAGAGTCAGCACGAGGGGCTGCCGCGAAGCGGACCGGAAGCGGTATACCAGCCCTTCATCGCCTGCTTCAGCAGAGAGCGGTGGCGGATCCATATCCTCCACCTGAAAGCTTTTGAAGAATTCGGGCGACAAGGTCAGGCGACGTTCGTTCTCGCCGCCGGCCAATGAAGCGTTCAGCGTCTCGGAAGCCTCCCAACGGCTGAAACGGGGCATATCGACGGCGCCACCGGCGAACGTCACGGTCTGCCTCTGTAGCCAGCCCCTTGAGCCGGTAACGCCCAGGACGGCGGCAAGCAGCGTCAGTCCAAAAACGATCCATGCGACGCGCTCTACTTTCCAGAAAAACTCCTGGAACGTGCGATGCTCTTCGATCTGCAATCCGTCCGGTCGAACTGGTGGTTGATCCAAAGCTTAGACCTCGCCCTTGAGCTTTGTAGAATGGCTGAACGGGCGGAAATGTTCCGTGAACCACCCTGTATGACGGCCCGCTTCCTTGCGTCGACGTCCGCCGCAGAACTCAAGCAGTGTCCACGCAGAAGGCAGCAGCCCGCGCCGCGCCGGTTCGTCGAAACGGGCGGCCTGGAATCCAGTTCTCCTACGACCGCATCGAATAGAAGGAGACGGGCGGCAACCGGAAATCGGCTGGTTGCCGCCGAGGACGAGAGGGCGTTTAGATGTGCTTCGTCCCGGGCCTGGTAATGGATGGCGTGGCAGCGCCGTCCTCCGCCTCGGGGTCCATGCCGACCCGATGATGATAGACGAGCTCCCCGCCTTTCCAGCCGGTGTAGAGAAGTAGCAGGACGGTGGCGAGAGATAGTAGAAGGCCCCAGGGCCAGACGGCCTCGACGGAACCGTTCGCGTAGCGCAGCCAAAAACTGGCGACCGCGAGGAGTACGACGACAACGTTTCCGATCATGTGCTTCCAGGCGTCGTCGATCGCCCGAATAAGGGCGTTTCCGAGGAAATCCGTCAGTCCGGCGAGAGCGGCCAGGGCTGCCATCACGATGGCTGCACCGAGCGACCACATAGATACGTCTGCCCAGAATGAATTTCCGTTCGCAAGATACACGATGTCACATATGAACGTTGCGACAAGAAGCGCGATTGGAAAGGGAACGAGCATCGGATGGATCGGATGCCCGCCGATCTTCGCGCTGGCCGCCAGACCCAAGAGGTCACGATCTGCCATGGCATAGTCCTCCAGCACCGCAAGTCCCGGTGATCCTGAAATGCGTAAGAAGCGGCGATTGTTCCTTGGCGATGCGAACCGGCGCATGCCGCGGCTGATCAATCAGCCGCCTTGCCGATGGTATCGGCCACATGAGCGCCGCGCTCGCCCAACGGGAGCGGCTTGCCCGTCGTCGAATCTACCGCCGTCTGGTGTTCGAGTTCGGCGTTGATGAGTGCGCCGATGAGGAGAATCATCACCGAGATCCACACCCATGTCATGAGACCGGCAAGCGCGCCGAGAGCGCCGTATGTCGCGTTGTAGTTGGCGAAATGTTCTAGATAGTAGGAAAAGAGCCATGAGGCGTCCAGCCAAAACAAGGTACTGAACACCGCGCCCCAGTTCAGCCACCGCAACTTCGCCCGCTCGCGGCTCGGCCCGAAACGATAGATGAGGATGGTGCCGAAGGTAACGAGGAGGAGTACCACCGGCCATCTCGCCGCTCGGGTCACGAGCTCGACCCAACGATCGACCCACACATAGGCCAGTACGGCCGGCACGACGCCGATCGCCGCGATCAGCGCCACCGCGAAGAGGAGCGCCGCGAAGGTGAACGCGATGCACAGGAGGGTTCTCGACAGAAAGCCTCTCTTTTCCCTTTCTCCATAGGCGACGTTCATCGCGTCGAAGAGGGCGGCAATGCCGTTGGCTGCCAACCACAGTGAGATTGACAGGCTCACGAAGAAACTGATGCCGAGAGTGGAGGGCTTCTGCGTCGTCAGGGTCTCCAGCTGGTCCATGATCAGCCCGTAGGAGTCCGCCGGCAGAATCACCTGCAGGATACCGACATGGGTGCCGATTTCCGACGGGTCCGCGACGAGCCCGTAGATCGAGACGAGGGCACCCATCGCGGGAAAGAGCGACAGCAGAAGGTAGAAGCTTACCCCCGCGGCTATCAGCATGACCCGCTCTTCGCCAATTTCGGAAAGCACCCGCCAGAAGACGTCCCGCATCCCCTTGGCGGGGATATCCGCGGGCGTGTCGGCTGCACGCCCCCTGCCCGGCTCCGCGGCCTCCAGCTTTTCGGCAAGTTCGATTTCGTTCGCACCCATGAATCAACGCCCGCCCGGTGACGGAACCCGGCTTTCGCCTCGCCGCATGCCTATCCAACGCCGCGGAAAATAGCTTGTTCCGGGACGCGACGGCTCAGAGGCGGTGCGCCTGCCCGCTTTCTGAAGCGCCGAGAAGCGCATTGATGAGCCGGTGGACCTTCAGCGCCTCGCGCCCGTTGACGCGCGGTTCGCCATTACCCTCGACGGCATCGAGAAAGTCGGCAAGGACCGCACGGTGATGGTGATGCGGGAATGCCATCGGATCGGCGCCGGCACCACCCGCGGCCTCATCCTCGATCGAGAATTCCGTTCCGTCGTGGAAGGAAACGGCAAGCAGCCGGCCGCCCAGACGCGCCATGCCGCGTGTCCCGATTATATCTATCTCGTCCGGATAGCCGGGATAGGCGCAGGTGGTCGCGCTCACGGTGCCTATCGCGCCGCCCGCGAAGCGGATCGCCGCCATCGCCAGGTCTTCGGTTTCCATGCGGTGGATTCCGCTCGTCGCCGCATAGGCCTTGACCTCTTCCGGCAGGCCAGTGAGCGAAACGAGAAGGTCGAGGGTGTGTATGGCCTGGGTGAGAAGCACGCCGCCGCCGTCGCGAGCCCGCGTACCCCGGCCCGGTTGATCGTAATAGCTCTGCGGCCGCCAGTTGTGCAGCCGGGCCGAAGCACTGACGATTTGGCCGAGGCAGCCTTCATCGATGAGCCTCGCAAGTTCCTGGCTGACCCTGCGAAAGCGGTGCTGAAGCACGATGCCGAGTTTTATTCCGGCGCGCTCGGCCACCGTCACCAGGGCTTCCGATCGCTCCGGGGTGATCTCCAGCGGTTTTTCGAGAAGCACATGCTTGCCCGCTTCGGCCGCCTGCCGCACCAGATCGAGATGCGTGCTCGGCGGCGTCAATATCATGACGGCCGTGATCGACGGATCATGGAAGATCGTCGCGGCGGAGTCGCAAGTCGCGAAACCATAGGCCTCGGAAAAGGCGGCCCGCCTGGCGGCCGTGGGACTGTAGGCGGCAGCGACGTCAACTCTCTCCTCAAGGTCCAGCAGGCTTTTGGCATGCGGGCCAGCCGCCATGCCGAGTCCGATCACGCCGATACGCGTCTTTTTCATTCCGTCACCCCCTCAGCACAGTTCCTCCGGACCTCTCTCTACATCCTGCAGCGATGCGCGGCAAGAAAGTCATCATACAACTTCATGAAGTTTGTATGTTGACAATATATTTTACAAGCCGTAGCCATAGAGCACCTGTTGGAGGAGCGGGAGAGCGATGAGGGGACTGATCGATCCAGATCTGTTGTTTCCGGCCGAAGAGCGCACCCGTGCGCTGGCGCGGAGGCTATATGCCGAAGTAAGCGGTCTGCCGATCGTCAGCCCGCACGGGCATACGGAGCCGCGCTGGTATGCGCTGGACGAACCTTTTCCCGACCCCGCCCAACTTCTCATCGTGCCGGATCATTATGTGTTCCGCATGCTGTTCAGCCAGGGGATCAGGCTGGAAGAGCTCGGCGTTCCGGCGCTCGACGGTTCGCCGGTCGAGACGGATGGCCGCGCGATCTGGCGGCGTTTCTGCGAGAACTACCATCTCTTTCGCGGCACGCCGACGCGGCTTTGGTTCGACTATACGCTCTCCGAGCTTTTCGGCATCGACGAACTGCCCTCCGCCGCCAGTTCGGACCGGCTTTACGACCATGTCGCCGACTGTCTGAGGCGCCCGGATTATCGCCCGCGCGCGCTCTACGAGCGGTTCAATATCGAGGTGATCTCCACGACCGACAGTGCCCTGGACGATCTGGGCTGGCACGGCAAGATACTGGAAAGCGGCTGGAAAGGACGGGTCGTCCCCGCCTACCGTCCCGACGCGGTGGTCGATCCGGATTTCCAGGGTTTCTCGACCAATCTCGACAAGCTCGGCGACATCACCGGCGCCGATACCGCAACGTGGTCGGGCTATCTGGACGCCCATCGCTCCCGCCGCGCCTATTTCAAGAATTTCGGCGCGACCTCGACGGATCACGGCCATGCGACGGCAGACACGGCCAACCTTTCGCAAGCGGAGGCCGCGGCACTGTTCGACAGGGTGCGGCTGGGCAAGGCGGATGCCGACGAGCGGCGCTTGTTCCGGGCGCAGATGCTGACCGAGATGGCGAAGATGAGCCTGGACGATGGGCTCGTAATGCAGATTCATCCGGGCTCGTTCCGCAACCACTCGCCCGCGATCCTGGCAAAGTTCGGCCGCGACAAGGGCTTCGACATTCCGGCACGCACCGATTATGTGACCGCACTCAAGCCGTTGCTCGACGCAGTCGGGCTCGAGCGCGATCTGACGGTCATTCTCTTTACGCTGGACGAGACGAGCTATGCGCGCGAGCTGGCGCCGCTTGCCGGCGTCTATCCCGCGCTGAAGCTCGGACCCGCATGGTGGTTCCACGACAGTGCGGAGGGCATGCGCCGCTTCCGTGAGATGACCACCGAGACGGCGGGCTTCTACAACACCGTCGGGTTCAACGACGATACAAGGGCGTTTCCGTCCATCCCCGCGCGCCACGACATTGCGCGCCGGGTCGACTGCGCATTTCTCGCGCGTCTGGTCGCGGAACATCGCCTGCGGGAGGATGAGGCGTACGAGCTTGCGCGGGACCTTGCCTATGGTCTCGCCAAGGAGGCGTACCGGCTCTGAGAATTCACATCATGCAAACGGGAGGAAAAGCATGAAAATCCTGGTCAAACTGGCGGCCGGTCTGTTGGTCGCCGCTTCTTTCATAGGCAATGCAGCCAATGCTCAGACGGTGCTGCGTTCATCCGATACGCATCCGGACGGCTATCCGACGGTCGAGGGGGTCAAATATTTCGGCGAGCTGGTCAAGGAGCGCACAGCCGGCCGCTACTCCGTCGAGGTCTATCACTCCGCGCAGCTCGGAGAGGAAAAGGACACGATCGAGCAGGTGCGCTCCGGTGTCATCGAACTGAACCGCGTATCGATGGCGCCCTTCAACGGAACGGTGAAGGAATCGATCGTTCCGGCGTTGCCCTATCTCTTCCGTTCGGAAGAGCACATGCACAAGGTGATGGACGGCGCGATCGGCGATCAGATCAAGAAGGCCTTCGAAGGCGCCGGAGTGGTGGTGCTTGCCTTCTATGACGCCGGCGCGCGTTCCTTCTACAACAAGCAGAAGCCGATCAATTCGGTTGAAGACATGAAGGGCCTGAAGTTCCGCGTCATCCAGTCGGACATCTTCGTCGATATGGTGGCAGCACTCGGGGCGAACGCTACGCCGATGCCCTACGGCGAAGTCTATTCGGGCATCGAAACGGGCGTCATCGACGGCGCGGAAAACAATTTTCCAAGCTACGACACCGCCAAGCATTTCGAAGTGGCCAAGAACTTCTCGCTCGACGAACACACCATCCTTCCGGAGGTATTCGTCATGAACAAGGCGGTCTTCGACAAGCTCACGCCGGAAGACCAGGAGATCTTCAAGCAGGCAGCGAAGGATAGCGTTGCCAAGCAGCGCGAGCTCTGGGCTGCCAAGGTGAAGGAGTCGCGTGCGAAGGTCGAAGCGGCCGGCGCGAAGATCACCACACCCGACAAGCAGGGGTTCATCGACGCGATGAAGCCGGTCTACGAAAAGCACGTCACCGATGAGGTCCTCAAGAAGATGGTCGAGGACGTTCGCGCGGTGCAGTGACGAGTCAGACGGGCAGGCCTGCTGTGCCCATGCGCGTTGGAGCGGGATAAGGAAAAGCGTGTGCGGTTCTCCGCCCACATCCCGCTCTAATCAATTGAAATCGGTGACGTTCATGATTTGGATCGACCCGACCCAGGATCATCGTAATCGAGCGCAAAGGCCGCGGCAGAAGCCTGCCCGTCCCTTTCAATAGGAATGAAACCTTGTCCAACGGATTGGCAAAATTGGGCCGGGGCCTCTCGTGGCTGGGCACTCTCTCGCTTTGGATGGCGGGTGTGGGCCTCGTCGCGATGACGCTCATCGTCGCCTGGCAGGTGTTCTGCCGCTACGTGTTAAACGACTCGCCGAGCTGGACCGAACCCGGCGCCGTCATGCTGATGAGCTGGTTCATCTTCTTGGGTGCCGCCGTCGGGGTGCGCGAAAACTATCATCTCGGCTTCGACGTGCTGCTCTATCTCGTGCCGAAAGGCGGCAAGATCTGGCTGCGCATGACATCCGATCTCGTCGCGCTCGCCTTCGGGATCGGCATGATCTGGTATGGGGGGCAGCTCGTGGCTCTCACCTGGAACACCATCCTGCCGTCGCTGCAGATTTCCGGCGGCTGGAGCTATGTACCCCTCGTCGCGGGCGGCGTCCTCATTTGCCTGTTCGCGCTGGAGCGCATCGTCCTGCGCCTTGCCGGAGAGCCGATCGACGATCTTCTCGACGAAATGCCGCCGGCGGAGGTTGCCGCCGAACTCGACCCTGCTGAAATAAAGGCCTGACCCGATGGACATGATGATCCTCTTCGGCGTGTTCACGCTGCTGATGCTGATCGGCACGCCGATCGCCTTCTGCCTCGGCGTCGCGTCCTTCGCGACGGTTCTCTATCTGGGGCTGCCGCCGCTGGTGATCTTTCAGCGGCTCAATTCCGGCATGAGCGTGTTTTCGCTGCTTGCCATTCCATTCTTCATCTATGCCGGCGATCTGATGGTGCGTGGCGGAATCGCCCAGAAGATCGTCGCCTTCGCGGCCTCGCTGGTCGGGCACATCCGGGGCGGGCTCGGTCAGGTCAACATCGTCACCGCAACGCTGTTCGGCGGCATTTCAGGATCGGCCGTGGCGGAAGCCGCGGCTGTGGGCGGGCTGATGATCCCGCAGATGAAGCAGCGCGGTTACGGCGCGGACTACGCCGTCAATGTCACCTCCATGGCGGCCCTGATCGCGCTGATGCTGCCGCCTTCGCACAACATGATCATCTACTCGATCTCGGCAGGCGGAAAGATCTCGATCGCCGATCTCTTCACCGCCGGCATCCTTCCCGGTCTCCTTTACGCTGCCGCACTGATGACTACCGCCTATTTCGTTGCACGCCGGCGCGGCTATCCGACGGAGGTCTTTCCCGGGTTCGCCCGGGTCGGGCGCTATCTGCTGGTTTCGACGCCCGGCCTCCTGCTCATCGGCATCATCTTCGGGGGCGTACGTTCGGGCGTGTTCACCGCGACCGAGAGTTCCTGCATCGCCGTCCTCTATGCACTCGCGGTGACCGTCTTCGTGTACCGGCAGATGACCTGGCAGGATTTCGTCCAGGCAACCTTCGCGGCCGTGCGCACGACGGCCATGGTCCTGCTCATCATCGGCATGGCGGCCGCCTTCTCCTGGCTGATGGCCTTCCTCAGAGTGCCCGCAGCGCTGATCGACTGGATGAACACGATCTCGGAAAATCCGATCATCATACTCCTGTTGCTCAACGTCCTGATGCTGTTCCTCGGCACCTTCATGGACATGGGCCCGACCATCATCATCTGCACCCCGATCTTCCTGCCCGTCGCCATGGCCTACGGCGTCGACCCGGTTCATTTCGGCGTCATCATGATCCTGAACTTCGGCATCGGCCTCAATACGCCGCCGGTGGGCGCCGTGCAGTTCGTCGCCTGTGCAGTCGGGAAAATTTCCGTCTGGCAGGCGATGCGCAGCATATGGCCGTTCTACCTGGCGGGGTTGATCGTGCTCGGGCTCGTCACCTATGTTCCGGCCCTTTCGCTATGGCTGCCGGCCGTCTTCAAAGGGTGACAAACCGCATGGACCTTCTGACCGAACGCAAACCGAAGCTTTCCGAACGCGTCGCGAACGCAATAAGGGAGCAGGTTCTGAAGGGCGAAATACAGCCCGGGCAGAAGCTGCCGACGGAGAGCCGGATGAGCGAGTTCTTCGGCGTCAGCCGCACGGTGGTGCGCGAAGCGATCGCAACCCTTGCCGCGGACGGCCTCGTGGAGCCGCGGCAGGGTGCCGGGGTTTTCGTCATGGACCACCCGACGCTTGCCTTCGGCTCGATCAGCCTCGACGTCGGCAACAAGATCTCCCATGCGCTCAACGTCATCGAGGTGCGGATGGGGCTCGAGATCGAGAGCGCGGGTCTGGCAGCGCTTCGGCGCAATGGCGCCCAGGAGGCCCAGATCCAGGAGGCCTTCTTCGAATTCGATCGCCTGCTCGAGCGCGGCGAGGCAACCGGAAAGAGCGACTTTGCCTTCCACCGGGCGATCGCGGCCGCGACCAACAATCCCTATTACGTGGAGGTTCTCGATGCGTTGGGTCTGCGGGCCATCCCTTGCGACGTCGCTTCCCCCTGGGGGACGGAAAGCGTGCTGTCTCGAGCATATCAGGAAAGCCTCCAGCGCGAGCATCTGGCGATCCTGAAGGCGATTTCCGAAAGCGATCCGGAAGCTGCCCGCGCGGCCATGCGCGCCCATCTGACCGCGAGCCAGGAACGCTACCGTGTCCGGTTGAGCGGACAGCAGGCCGCCTGGGACGCCGCCAAGCGCGGCGTCTGATTGCCCATCTCCAGAGCGTTTTCGCTGCCTATCGAAGCAGCGGAACGCTTCAACACTTTGAAACGACGCACTCCTGGACGGAAACCGTTACACATTTTTCCTGGAAGTGCTCCAATCCGAGGACCGTGAGCCGATGACCGCAAGCCATATCGACTACACCATTCGTTTCGCCGTCGACCCGGCAGCAGCAGCCCGCATGGACACCGATGCCTTGCGCGCGAATTTTCACATTGGCGATCTGTTCCGGCAGGGGCGGATCTCGCTCACCTATAGCCATTACGACCGCATGATCGTCGGCGGTGCCGTGCCGGTCGACAAGCCCTTGGCTCTCGAAACCATCCGTCCGACGGGTACGGCGCGCTTTCTCGAGCGGCGCGAGCTCATCGCCGTCAATATCGGCGGCCCCGGCCTTATAGAGATGAATGGCGAAAGCTTCCGTCTCGAGCCGCGCGACATGGCCTATGCCGGCATGGGAGAGGAGGTCACCTTCTCGTCCGAGGACCCGGCCGCGCCCGCCAAATTCTACCTGCTCAGTGCGCCCGCTCACCAGGCGCTGCCAAGGCGGCATATCCGCATCGGCGATGCCAAACGGCTCGACCTCGGCAGTGCGGCCACCTCGAACGAGCGTTCGATCTTCCAGTTCATCCACCCCGAAGGCGTCAAGACCTGCCAGTTGGTCGTCGGCATGACTCAACTTGCCCCGGGGTCGGTCTGGAACACCATGCCGTGCCACGTGCACGACCGGCGAATGGAGGCGTATCTCTATTTCGACCTCGATGACAGCGCCCGCGTCCTGCACCTCATGGGCGAGCCGAGCGAAACCCGGCACATCGTGATGGCCAGGGAGGAGGCCGTGCTTTCTCCGCCCTGGTCGATCCATTCGGGCTGCGGAACCGCAAACTACGCCTTCATCTGGGCCATGGCCGGCGACAATGTCGACTATACCGATGTGGAGATGGTGGCGATGGAGACGCTGCGATGAGCCTACCGTCGCGCTTCAGCCTTGCCGGCCGCCGTGTCGTCGTCACCGGTGCCAATACCGGGATTGGACAGGGTATCGCGGTGTCGATCGCGAGGGCGGGCGGCACGGTCATCGGCGTGGGCCGCTCCGCCATGGACGAGACCGAAAAGAAGGTCACCGACGCCGGCGGAACTTTCATTGCGGCCCATGCCGATCTTGGCGATCGCGAAGCCACCCGCTCCCTCATCGACGGGTTGTGGAACGAGCACGGCCCGCTGCAGGGCCTGGTCAACAATGCGGGGATAATCCGTCGCGCCGACGCGGTGGATTTCACCGAGGTCGACTGGGATGATGTCATCGATATCAATCTGCGTTCGCTGTTCTTCCTCAGCCAGGCCTTCGGCCGCCGGATCATTGCCGAGGAAAGCCGCGGCAAGATCGTCAACATCGCTTCGCTGCTGTCATTTCAGGGCGGCATCCGCGTCGCTTCCTATACCGCGTCCAAACACGGAGCCCTCGGCATCACCCGATTGCTGGCATGCGAATGGGCTGCCAAGGGCATCAATGTGAATGCCGTGGCCCCCGGCTACGTCGTCACCAACAACACGGAAGCTCTGCGCGCCGACGAAAAGCGCAGCGCCTCCATTCTGGAACGTATCCCTGCCGGGCGCTGGGGCACGCCGGACGATATAGGCGATGCGGCGGTCTTCCTGCTTGCACCGGCCTCCGACTACATGCATGGCGCCGTCGTTCCGGTCGACGGCGGCTGGCTCGCCAGATAGGAGAAAACGATGGACACGAAACTTTTTGCCCGTGGCGACGACGGCGAATGGACAGAGCTCGGACAGGGCAATCGGCGCCGGGTGATCCTCCATACCGACGAGCTGATGCTGGTCGAATTCGCCTTCGAGAAAGGCGGAATCGGCGCACTCCACTCACACCCTCATGTGCAGGGAAGCTATATCGCAGAGGGCAGGTTCGAAGTCACCGTCGGCGAGCACACGCAGGTTCTTTCGACCGGCGACAGTTTCATTGCTCCATCGGGCGTGGTCCATGGCGTAAAGGCGCTGGAGGCCGGCCGGCTGATCGACAGCTTCACGCCGCACCGCGCCGATTTCCTGAAATAGACTTCAAGGAAGCGGTTTTCCGTCTGCAACCGCGCAGCCGCAAGACTTGAAGCCGTCGCGTCCCACCTGCGTCGGGCATTCCGGTTCGACGCCGCTCACCCCTCGCGCAAGGCAAGAGCACGTCCAGTCATCCTCTCGGGGATGGCTGCCGTCGTTCCCCGTTCTACCAGAGGGCCATCCACCTTGATCGTCATCGGGCGCGGGTTCTTTCCGTGTATCGCCATGTCGATCAGCATTTCCGCCGCCTTCTGACCCATTTCATAGTTCGGCAGCACCAGCGTCGAAAGCGGCGGATGCGTGTAGCGGGCGAGTTCCTGGTCGTCGTAACCCATTACCGACAGGTCCTGCGGCACGCGAAGCCCGCGTTCCGAAGCTGCCTCGAGCGCCCCGATCGCCATCAGGTCGTTGCCGCAGAAGATGGCGGTCGGCGGATTGTCGATGGCAAGCAGCTCGAGTGCAGCCTCGTAGCCGCGCAAGGGCAGCCAGTCGCCATTGCGCACCAGGGATTCGTCATAGGCGATATCGGCGGTGGCCAGCGCCTGCTTGTAGCCTTTGAGCCGATCGATTGCGGCATCCATCCACGGTTCGCCGTTGATGAAGCCGATACGCCGGTGTCCGAGAGAAGTCAGATGCGCCGTCGCCGCGAAGCCTCCGGCGACCTCTCCGGGTACGATCGCCAGGTGCTGGCGCGGCTCGGCATAGCAGTTCAGCAGAATCGTCGGAATGTTCGCCAGTTCGCGCGGAACGCTCACCTTTCGTGTGAAGATTGTCGCATAAATCACTCCAGCGATTGCCGGATCGCGCAATACAGCGCGCAGCACGGCGCTCTCAAGGTCGGGGTTGGAACGGGTCGCGTGCGCGGAAACGAGCAGGCCCTGTTCGAAGGCGTAGTCGCGAATTCCGTCGAGGCTGACCACCGGGTGCGGACTGGTCGATATCTCGTCTACTATAAAGGCTATCGTATCCTTTTCGATCGCGGGAGCACGGGCGAGATCCTGCCGGGTATTCGGCAGCCTGTACCCGATCTTTCGCGCTGCTTCCCGCACGCGCGCCCTTGTTTCGGCCGAGATGCGGGCTCCGGACATTTCATTCAGAACGAGGGAAACGCTCGATTGCGAGACGCCGGCGATACGCGCCACGTCGGTCATGGTCGGCCGGCCGCCGCCCGCTTCCTTAGTCGACGCACCGCCCCCATTGCCCTTTGCCATTTCGTTCCCCAGTCCGGCGCTGCAACGCCGCATTCAATTTGTGCATGTGCTAATAACTTTAGCCTTGACTGCTAATAATATTAGCGCAAGGTTTTCCCCTGTGAAGCATAAAGTTGCTCGCAGCCGGTAGAGGAGTACCGGCAAACCGGGAGGAGAGAACACGATGAACAGGATTTCACGTCGCGCGTTCATGCTTGCGGCCACGGCGGCCGGCGCAATCGCCGTCGCCGGCACCGTCGCTTTCGCGGAACTGCCCAAACTGGCGCAGAAGGAGACCTATAAGGTCGGTTTCGCGCAAACGGAATCCAACAATCCCTGGCGCATCGCCCAGACAAACAGCATGAAAGCCGAGGCTGAGAAGCTCGGCCATCAGCTCGTCTACACGGACGCCGCCGGGTCCGCGGCCAAGCAGGTGGCCGACGTCAACTCGATGATCGCCCAAGGCGTGGACCTGATCTTCCTGGCGCCGCGCGAAGAGAAGCCGTTGATCCCCGCCGTCATGGCCGCCAAGAAGGCCGGCATTCCCGTCATCCTGCTCGACCGCAGCGTCGATCCGTCGCTTGCCAAGGCCGGCGAGGACTACGTGACCTTCATCGGCTCGGATTTCATCGAAGAGGGCAGGCGCATCGCCGAGTGGCTCGTCAAGAATGCCAACGGCAAATCGAAGATCATCGAGCTCGAGGGTACGACCGGCTCGTCGCCGGCCAACGACCGGAAGAAAGGTTTCGACGAGACGATCAAGGCGGCAGGCGGCTTCGAGATCGTCGCTTCGCAGTCGGGCGATTTCGCACGCGACAAGGGCCGGCAGGTCGCCGAAGCCCTGTTGCAGGCGCATCCGGATGCCGACATCGTCTATGCCCATAACGACGAGATGGCGATCGGTGCCATTGCCGCAATAGAGGCGGCGGGCAAGGTCCCGGGCAAGGACGTCCTGGTCTTGTCGATCGACGGCGGCAAGGAAGCGGTGCAGGCGGTCATCGATGGAAAGATCGCCGCGGTGGTCGAGTGCAATCCACGCTTCGGACCCAAGGCCTTCGAGACAATGCTGCGCTATGCCAAGGGCGAGAAGATCGATCCCACGGTCATAAACGAGGACAAGTTCTACGACGCGTCAAACGCGGCTGCCGAACTCGCCAACGCCTACTGACATCCTTCGCCACCCGGCCGGGTCGCTCCGGCCGGGTGGCGAAGTCCGCAATCGCTGCGAAATCGGCCGCGAAAAAGACAGATCGGCATCGGGAGGACTTATGCTTCTGTCCATGCAGGGCATCTGCAAGTCGTTCAACGGCATTCCGGCGCTCCGCGCGGCTTCTCTCGAAGTCGGCGAAGCCGAGGTCATGGCACTCGTCGGGCAGAACGGCGCGGGCAAGTCGACGCTCATCAAGATATTGACCGGCGCGTACCGCCGCGACGAGGGTGCGGTCGTCTTTGCGGGAGAGGACGTATCCTTCAGCATGCCGGCGGAGAGCCAGGCCCGAGGCATTGCGACGATCTACCAGGAGATCAACCTCGCCCCGCAGCGCTCCGTCGCCGAAAACATCTATCTGTCGCGCGAACCCCGCCGCTTCGGCATGATCGACCGGGCCGCGATGCGACAAGGCGCCGCCGACGTGCTGCGGACCTTCAATCTGGAGATCGACGTCGATCAACCCGTCGCCGGCTTCAGCGCCGCTACCCGGCAGATGGTTGCCATCGCGCGCGCCGTGACACAGAAGGCACGGCTCGTCATCATGGACGAACCGACCTCTTCCCTCGACGAGCGGGAAGTCGGCATCCTTTTCGACACCATAAGGACGCTCAAACGCGGCGGCGTCTCGGTCGTCTTCATCGGCCATCGTCTCGACGAGCTCTACCGGATCTGCGACAGGGTCACCATCATGCGTGACGGCAAGACCGTGGCGACGGCCGCAATGGCGGACATGCCGAAGCTCGCACTGGTGCGCCATATGCTGGGCAAAGAACTCGCGGCCTTCGAAGCGATCGCCAAGGACGCCGACGAGGGCGCACAGCGACCGGTGCGGCTATCGGTCCGGAATGCGGGCGCCGGCGTCCGCGTGCGGGATGTGAGCCTCACGGTGCGCGAAGGCGAGATCTCCGGGCTTGCCGGCTTGCTCGGCTCCGGCCGAACCGAAACGGCCAACCTGATTTTCGGCGCCGAGCGGTTGCAGCGCGGCGAAATTCGCTACGATGGCGAAGCCCGCTCCTATCGCCAGCCCGCGGACGCAATTGCCGACGGCATCGGGCTCGTCGCCGAGGACCGGAAGGTCGACGGCATCATTCCCGATATGAGTATTCGCGAAAACATGACGCTCGCGCTTCTGCCGAAGCTCGCCCGCGCCGGTATCGTCGATCGCGCCCGCCAGGATGAAATCGTGGTTCGCTACATCGCGGCGCTGGGCATCAAATGCACCTCGCCGGACCAGCCTATCAAGGAACTTTCCGGCGGCAATCAGCAGAAAGTCCTGCTCGGCCGGTGGCTCTGCACCGATCCCAAGCTCCTGATCGTCGACGAGCCGACCCGCGGCATCGATATCGGCGCCAAATCGGAAATCCTCCGCCTCCTGCGCCGGCTCGCCGACGAGGGCCTCGGCGTGCTGATGATTTCGTCCGAACTCGAGGAATTGCTGGCGGCGGCCGACCGGGTAACCGTGCTCAGCGACGGAACCTCGGTCGCCGTGCTGCCGCGCAAGGAATTGAGCGAGGCTGCGCTCTTTGCCGCCATGGCACATCAGGTGGAGTAGCATGACGACGATCGAGACCCAGGCGACCGCAGGCACCGTCCCCTCCGGCAAACGTTTCTTTAGGCTCGCCGGGCGTTACGGCACCGTCGCCGCCTTCCTCGCCCTGATCCTGTTCAACGTCGTTTTCACTCCGAACTTCCTGTCGCTGCAGACGCTCAACGTCAATCTCACCCAGGTCGCTACGATCGTGATCGTCGCCATCGGAATGACGCTCGTGATAGCCACCGGCGGCATCGATCTTTCGGTTGGCTCCCTGATGGCGATCGGCGGTGCGCTTGCGCCGATGATCTTCATGGGGACGCTGTTTCCGGTCTCCTCCATGCCCGTGGCCGTGGCGCTGGCCTTCGTTCTGCCGGTCGTCGCCACGGGGCTGCTCGGTCTTTTCAACGGCCTGCTCGTGACCCGTTTCGCCATCCAGCCGATCATCGCGACCCTCGTGCTGTTCATCGCAGGCCGCGGCATCGCCCAGGTAATGACCAACGGCAACCTGCAGGTCTTCCGGAACGAAGGTTTCCAATTCATCGCCCTGGGGCGTGTCGCCGGCATTCCCGCCCAGGTGATCCTGATGATTGCGATCGCAGCGATCGCCTGGGCGGCAATCCGCTACACGGTGTTCGGGCGGCAGGTCATCGCGGTCGGAGGCAACGAGAAGGCCGCACGCCTCACCGGCATACCCGTCCACCGCGTCAAACTGCTTGTCTACACGATCAGCGGCGCGCTTGCCGGGGTGGCGGGCCTCATCGTCGTCGCGCGCAACTCCGCAAGCGACGCGAACCTCGTCGGCCTCGGCATGGAGCTCGACGCGATCGCCGCAGTCGCCGTCGGCGGGACGCTTCTGACCGGCGGGCGGGCAAACATCGTCGGCACCGTGATCGGCGCCCTGGTCATCCAGCTGGTGCGCTACACCCTGCTGGCCAATGGCGTGCCGGACGCGGCCGCCTTGATCGTCAAGGCTGCACTGATCTTACTTGCGGTGTTCATCCAGCAGCGCGCCGGAAAGTCGTGAGGGAGAATGCCGATGAACTCACTCCTCAAGGCTCTTGCCCTCAAGTCCCCCGGCGATATGGCCCGCCTCGGCGTCATCCTGGCACTGTTCGGCCTCATCCTGTTCGGAGCGCTGCGCTACGAGAACTTCCTGTCGCAATACAACATCCTGAGCTTCCTGCGTTACAACTCCATGTTCGCGCTGATCGCGCTGGGCATGGCCTTCGTCATCATGACCGGGGGCATCGATCTCTCCGTCGGCGGTACCGCAGCCATGGCGAGCGTCGTCGCCGCGCTTCTGTCGCCCTATCATTGGGCCGCAGGTCTCTTCGGCGGCATCGCGGCGGGTCTTGCCGTCGGAGCATTGAACGGTTTCACCGTGACCGTCATGCGCATCCAGCCTTTTATCGCGACGCTCGCAACAATGCTGGCGGCCTACGGCACCGGCTTGCTGCTTGCGGGAAACCAGTCCGTCTCCGTTTCCTACGACAGCGGCTTCACGGCGATAGGCCAGGACGACTTCCTTGGCTTTCCGATTCCCGCCTGGATCGCCCTTCTCGTCTATGTTGCCGGCTGGCTGGTGCTCGAACGCCTGCCTGTCGGCCGCCATGTGCTGGCGATCGGCGACGGCGAAGCGACGGCCGCATTGATGGGCCTCAAGGTGAGGCGGACGCTCGCCGCCGTCTATGTCGGCTCCGGCGCGCTGGCGGGGCTCGCAGGCGTCATCCTCGCCTCGCAGTTCGGTGCCGGCCAACCGACCGAGGGAGTCGGCTGGGAACTCTTCGCGATCGCCTCCGTAGTCGTCGGGGGTACGCTTCTGACAGGCGGTTCGGGCTCTGTCGGGGCGACGCTTGCCGGCGCCCTTCTGCTCGCGATGGTGTTCAATATCTTGAATTTCGAGAACGGCCTCGGGTGGATTTCCCTTTCGGCCTATTGGCAATCCGTCATCCGCGGCGGCTTCCTGCTGATCGTCGTCGTTCTTCAGGCGCGATTGATGTCACGCCGAACAGGCGAGGAACGCATCTGAGATGCGGCCATGGTGAAGCCCGCGACAATGCGAAGCAAGAGGAGATGTGATGACTACGACAGCAACACATGAAAACCGGTCGGGCTACGATTTCAGCGCGTCCGTCGAAGCCTTGCAACGGGAGGGCATTACCGGACTGAAGAGTGCCTTCTCACGCGAATGGGCCGAAACGATGCGTGAGGACATGATGACGGCCTTCTGGTCGGCCATTCAGCGGCCGGGTGGCGCCGTCGGCCGTGGCCCGCGCCGCTGGTACGTCGAGATCCATCCGCAGGATTTTTCTGGCTTCGTCGACCTCGTCACCCATCCGTGGGTGGCCGGCATGTGCGAGGCGGTGCTCGGTCCCGACTATCAGATCGTCGAGATCGGTTTCGACGTGCCGTTCCAGGGGGCGAAGTACCAGCCCTGGCACCGCGACTTCCCCTCGCCGCCCGAAACGTATGTCGAGCGCCGCATCACCTCGCTTGCCTTCAACCTCACCGGCGTGGACGTAACGGAGGACATGGGTCCGTTCGAGATCGCGCCCGGCACCCAGTGGCTCGACGGCAGGGAGTGGAAGCATGAAATGTTCCCGCCCAAGGAGAGGTGGCCTGAGTTTCAGGAGCTCGCGACGCGCAAGTATCCGAAGCTGGGGGATGTTTCGTGCCGCTCCGCGCTTACCATCCATCGGGGTACGGAACATGCTTCGCCGATCGCCCGTCCGGTCATGGTCCTCGGCGTCGACGCGCCCGGCGCCGGCCACGCCGAACTGCACGACATGATGGTGACACAGGATTACTTTGATGCCCTGCCCGTTCTGGTGAAGCAGCACCTCGTCTGCAGGGTCGTCGAGGAACTGATCCCCGTCACGCAGAAGCACGACATCGAAGGTCTGGTGATGGGCTCGACACCGACCTGAGAGTCCCACAGCTCGCTTTCGCCGGAATTCAAAGCGCAACCGTCGCCAGGCCCGGCAGGACCTTGTCCAGGGTCAGCGGGAACTCGCGAACCCTTACTCCGGTGGCGTTATAGACCGCATTGGCGATCGCCGCGCCGGCACCGCAAACGCCGAGCTCTCCGAGGCCCTTTGCGCCGAAAGGGTTGGCCTTGTCATCGCTCTCCTCCATGAACACGACATCGAGGTCGGGAACGTCGCTGTTGACCGGAACGTGGTACTCGGCAAGGTCATGATTGACGAAACATCCGTGGCGGCGGTCAAGGACGGATTCCTCCATCAAGGCTGCGCCGAGACCCCAGATCATACCTCCGAGTATCTGTGAACGCGCCGTCTTGGCATTGAGAATACGGCCTGCGCCGATCACGGCGAGCAAGCGCCTCGCACGAACCTCTCCCGTGTCGCAATCGACGCTCACCTCGGCGAAATGCGCGCCATACGAATGCTGCGAGAATGCGCGGTAGCTCTCGGTGCTCGCACCGGCCTCGACCGAGCCCGTGGCATCGAGCCCTTCGGGTGCGACGCGCCGCATAAATTCCGGCAATGCTTCCGTCCGTTCGCCGAAGCGGACCGTTCCTGCGACCATCGAGACGTCGTCAGTCCCGGAATTCTGTTCGGGTGCACCCTTTTGCGTGCGCAGCGCGGCCACGATCTTGCGTTTCAGTGCCTCGCACGCACGCAAGAGGGCCGTCCCGGCACTTGCCGCTCCCCAGGAGCCGCCGGAGCCTGCGGTCAAGGGAAAGCGGCTATCTCCAAGCTCGATCGTGACTGCCGCAATCGGAACGCCGAGGGCATCGGCGGCTATCTGCGTCAGGATGGTGTAGGTCCCCGTACCGATATCGGTCATGTCGAGGCGAGCGGTCACTCGCCCCTCCGCATCGATCCGAACCGAAGCCGCCGCCGCTCCGATGTAGTTCGGCCGGATCGCAGCCGCCATGCCGAGGCCAACCAACTTCCGCCCTTCGCGCAGGCTGCCCGGTTCCGACCTGCGCCGCTCCCAATTGAAGCGCCGCGCGCCCTCCTGCATGCATGCCACGAGGTTACGCGTGGAAAACGGCACCCCGCGCTCGGGATCGAGATCGGGCTCGTTGCGGATCCTGAGCTCGATCGGGTCAAGACCCAGCCGCTCGGCCAGCTCGTCCATGGCGCATTCCAGCGCGAGCATGCCTGGCGCCTCGCCCGGAGATCGCATCCACTCGCCTCTGTTGAGGTCGACTGGAACGAGCCGGTGGCGGGTCAGGCGACTGGGCGCGGCATAGAGCGAACGGGCGAAGACCGCCGTCTGCTCGCAGAATTCCTCGACGCGAGAGGTTGCCGACCAGACATCGTGTCCGAGAGCAAGCAGTTTTCCGTCGGGGCTCGCGCCCAATCGAACGTTCTGGAGCATTTCCGCACGGTGCCCGGCATTGGCGAACATCTGCTGGCGCGTCAGGGCGACCTTGACGGGTCTTCCGAGAATGCGCGCGGCCAGAGCCGCGAGCACCGAATCGGCATGGACAATGAGTTTGGAGCCGAAACCACCGCCGATGTAACGGCTGATCACGCGCACGCGCTCGAGAGGAATGCCGAGGGTCGCGGCGAGACCGGCACGAAAGTTCGAGAGGGTCTGGGCCGAGGTATGGATCGTCACGTCGTCGCCCTGCCAGATCGCCAACGTCGCATGGGGCTCCATCGGATTGTGGTGCTGATAGGGCGTACGGTAGGTCATGTCGATCCGCACCGCCGCCTCGGCAAAGGCTGCATCGAAATCGCCCACTGCACTATCCGTATCAAAGCCTGCATTGGTCCGCTGCGGTGCGTAGGCCGCTCCGCGGCGCTCTTCGAGGCCGAAGTCGCCGGCTGCTTCGTCGTAACGCACCTTGATGAGGGCCGCAGCGGCGCGTGCTGCCTCGAAGGTCTCGCCGACCACAAGAGCGATGGGCTCGTCATAGTGGCGAATGCGGTCGTCGCGGAGCACGGGTCGCGCACGGGTGAAAACATCGCGCACGGACGGCGTGACGGCTGGACCAAATTCCGGTTGCGGCGGTGCATTCAGATGCGTCATCACGTGAAGGACGCCCGGCGTTCGTTCGGCCTGGCCGGTTTCGATTTCCAGAATGCGACCCTTGGCGATGCCCGCACCCAGCACAAAACCGAAAGCCGGAGGCGGGCCCTCCGCAACTTCGTAGGCATAGGTGGCGGTGCCGGTAACCTTGACCGGTCCATCGACGCGGTCGATGGGTCTGCCTATGAGGCTGCCGCCACCGCTTGTGGTATTTCGCTGCGCCTTATCCGTCATAGTGTCCACCAGTTTGCTCGGATCATGCTTGTTCGGCCAGGGAAGCGAGCGTGTAACGCACCGTCCGCTTGCCCAAGGGAATCTTGAAGTCGTTCCCGCCATACCCGGCGGCTCCCGCCAGGGCGGCCTCCGCGGCGTCCGTCAGCACATGGTCCGATAGTGCCGCACCCGCGAGCCTGCTCTCGGTTTCCAGGGCCCGCCAGGGTTTCGGCGCAACGCCGCCCAAGGCGACACGAGCGGTTCGCACCCGATTGCCGGAAACCTCGATGATCGCTGCAACGGAAACGAGGGCGAACGCGTAGGAGGCGCGGTCGCGCACCTTGCGATATGCCTGCCGGCCCGCCGGTGGTGGCGGCAGTGTGACGCCGGTGATCATTTCGCCGTGGGCAAGCACGGTCTCCTGGTGCGGCGTCGTGCCAGGCAGCCGGTAGAGATCTCCGATCGGGATCGAACGCGTTTCACCTCCCGGTGAGACGGTTTCGACTGCAGCGTCGAGCACCGCCATGGCGACCGCCATGTCTGAGGGATGCACGGCAATGCACGCCTGGCTCGTTCCGATGACCGCATGCATCCGGTTGAAGCCCTCGAGTGCGGCGCAACCGGCGCCCGGTTCTCGTTTGTTGCAAGGCATGTTGCGGTCGTAAAAATAGGGGCATCGCGTACGCTGGAGAAGGTTGCCGGCTGTCGAAGCCTTGTTTCGTATCTGGGCGGAGGCGCCCGCCAGCAGCGCCTGAGACAGAGCCGGGTAGCGTGCCCTGACGATCGGATCGGCGGCGAGATCGCTGTTGCGGACCTGAGCGCCGATATGCAATCCGCCCTTCTCGGTCGGCTCGATACGGTCGAGTTCCAAACGGCCGATGTCGACGAGATGATCCGGGCGCTCGATACCCAGCTTCATCAGATCCAGGAGATTGGTGCCGCCGGCGATGAAACGTGCCGCCGGCCGACCCGCCACAGCCGCAACGGCTGTCTCCACTGTGTCGGCCCGCTGATAGGAGAAGGGCTGCATGCTTCAAGACCTCTCTGCCGCATCGCGAATGGCGGCTACGATGTTGGGGTAAGCGGCGCAACGGCAGAGATTGCCGCTCATGCGCTCGCGAATTTCGGCATCGGTGAGATTGGCGGAGGCGGCCGCAACATCGGCGGTTGCGTGGCTCGGCCAACCTTCGCTGACCTCACGCAGCATTCCGACTGCGGAGCATATCTGTCCGGGTGTGCAATAGCCGCACTGAAAACCATCGTGTTCGATGAATGCTGCTTGCATCGGATGAAGTTCGTCCTCACCTGCAAGGCCCTCGATCGTGGTGATCTCATCGCCTTCATGCATTGCGGCGAGCGTCAGACAGGCATTGATCCGGCGTCCGTTCACAAGAACGGTGCAGGCTCCGCATTGACCATGGTCGCAACCCTTTTTCGAACCGGTGAGACCGAGATGGTTGCGCAGGGTGTCGAGCAGCGTGGTCCGCGGATCCACTTCCACCGCGACGTTAGTGGAATTGATGTTGAGCAGCACCGGCAGCGTGGACGCCGGGCCTGCTGACGGTGCACCGGCAGCACCGATTGCAGCGGCACGCCCGACGGGCAGGCCGGCGATGAGGAGCAGGGTCGTGGCTGCACCGCCCTCGAGCACCGCCCTTCGCGTCGGCCCATTGCCCTTTTGCGTTTCGTCCATGAGTCATCTCCGGATTCGACTGCGAGGTGGATTCCCGCCGCCTGGAAGCGCCGAGCGGCGCGCATCGACAGGAGACAACATGGCCTCCCGCGCCTGCCATTTCTTTCAGGAAATCGGCGGGGTTATCAGGATTCCGGAATAACTTTCGACCGATAGGCGTGCGGGGTGACACCTCGCAGGCGCTTGAATGTCGTGGTGAAGTGGCTTTGGCTCGAGAAACCGCAGCTCAACGCGATCGCGCTCAGCGTCGTGTCGGTCTCGCACAGGAGCACTTCCGAGCGCCGGATGCGTTCCTCGAGCACATAGGCGTAAGGCGCGAAGCCGGTCGTGACTTTGAAGCGACGCGCAAAAGAATCCGAGGCAACACCGGCGACCTCGGCCAAATCGCCGAGGGAAATGTCGCCGTCCAAGTGTGCGTCTATATAGTCACGGACCCGTTTGACGACGCGGCTGCCGAGGGAGCCATGGCGGGGAACCGGTACGGGCTCATCAGCGAAGCCACGTATCCGCAAAGTGACGAGTGCAATCAGATGTTCCATATAGGCCGAGTCGGGGATATGGCCGCTGGATATCTCGCTGCTCAACGATTGCAACAGCGCGCAGATCACATTGTCGCTCTTGTTTATCAGAACCGGCAATTCCTGCAGGTGATCACTGGCGGGAGAGATAGACCGGGGTTTGATCCACAGGGCGGAATAGATAAGGTCGACGTCGCGATAGGCACCGAGGCGTTCCACCCCCGCGGGCACGAACGTTATCGCACCAGATCGGTCCCGCCCCTCATAAACCATCTTTCCATCGGATCGGATGGAGGTCTGGGATGTGGCGCCTTCCTCCGTCAGGACGAGTACGTGATGCGGCGCCGTCCAGCGAAGTTCGGCTTCCCGGCACGCCCACCGCCGACGATCGAAAACGACCGAGGAACCGGCCCAGGAAGCTGTCGTGGGCTGCGCCGGCTGCTCTCCGGCAGCCCGGATTCGCCCACTACCGAAAAGCGGCCTGAAAGACATATCTATCGTCCTGTGTTCTACCGAACCAAAACCGCGCCATCGCCACCCCCCAGGGTCCTCACCTTCTCGCCCGCACGAACTCTCCAGCATCCACGCCGGTTGCGCCACCAAACCATGTTCAAAGTGTCGTGTAGTGGCTCCCACCAGCCGAGACCAACGGGAACTGCCGGGACAATTGCTCGCTTGGTGCGCCCGTTTGCATCTGGCTGTCGCAACGTCTTTCGGTGAGATGCGTTATCTTTTGACAAGTCTGTCCGACTGGACCCGAACTGCCCCAAACGAGCGAAGAAAACGCGATGGCGAAGAGTGTTTCCGTAGCTGAGGAAAAGGATGCTCCAGACCGCCTACTGACGCCGCGGCGGTCGCGGACATTGGCAATCCTTGTCGCGCTCGCCGTGGGATTGGTCGTCTGCTACTTCCTCGCGGTGCCCTTCCTGCCCGCTCTCACATGGGCGCTCGTGCTCACTGTGATGTTCCGGCCGCTGCATCGTCGGATCGAAAAACGCTTCCGCTACCCGGAAGCCGCCGCCGGGGCGACCGTGGCGATCGCCGTCTTCGTCGTGGCTGTTCCGCTCACCTTCATGGCGGAACGGTTGGTAAACGAGGCTGCCAAGGGGGCACAGATCGTCGAGGAAGCGGTGAGGTCGGGTAAATGGAGCGATGCGCTCGCCAACCATCCACGCCTTGCACCGGTCGTCGTCTGGGTCGAAACGCAGCTCGATCTGGCCGGGATCGCAGGCAGCGCGACCAGTTGGCTTACCAACTTCAGCGCCTCGTTCGTGCGTGGGTCCGTTGCCCAGATCGTCGACGCCATCCTGACATTCTATTTTCTGTTCTATTTCCTGCGTGACGGCCAGCAGGCACTGGGCGCGCTGAAGGAATATTCCCCTCTCAGCTCGCAGGAGATGAACCGGCTGTTCACGCGGGTAAACGAAACGGTGCAGGCCGTCGTCTTCGGCACGGTGGCCGTTGCTGCCGTACAGGGCGCGATGGGCGGCCTGATGTTCTGGTTGCTCGGTCTGCCGGCGCCCGTAGTCTGGGGCCTCGCCATGGGCTTGCTCGCCGTCGTGCCGGTGCTCGGCGCCTTCATCGTCTGGCTTCCGGCCGCGCTGTCGCTGGCCCTGGGCGGCGAGTGGGGAAAGGCGCTTATACTCGTCGCCTGGGGCGCCGGAGTGGTCGCGACCATCGACAATCTTCTCTACCCCATCTTCGTGGGAGATCGCCTGAAGCTCCACACGCTGACGGCGTTCATGAGCATGATCGGAGGCATAATCGTATTCGGGTCGGCTGGGCTGGTGATCGGCCCGGTAGCCTTCACGGTGACGCTGCTGCTCCTGGATATCTGGCGCCGGCACAATTCGAACCCCGAGGTTTGAGGCCCCGGAAAGGATCGAAACCCCACGGCGCACGACCGTGGGTCGAGGAGAATGGCCCGCCTGAAGAATCAGACGGGCAGCTTCATCAGGCAAGCTGTCAGGCGAGGATTACCACGATCTCCAGCGACGAAGGTTCGACGATGACGATCCGACCATCGGCGAGGATGAAGAACAGGTAACCTTCATATCTCGGCACGATCTTCACGATGCGGGTCGGAAGCGGCTTCAGCTTGACCTTGACGGTTTCCGGTACTGCCACTCCGACGGATACGTCGAAGTCGACGTCGATCGGCTCGACGTTCTCTTCCTTGATGATCTGCGTGATTTCGGTTTTCTGCTCTACCGTCACGTCGACATCTCCGGAAGAGCCGGAGGACTGACCCTGCTCGGTCGACTGGGACTGGCCTTGAGCGGGTTCCTTGGTTTCGCCCTGCGCGGGCTGCTGCTCGGAGTCCTGCTGCTTGGTCTGCGTGTCGGTTCCCGTCTCCCCGCTTTGCGAGCCGCCTTGATCCTGCTGCGTGCCTGTTTCCCCCTGCTGGTCCTGCTGCTGTTGGTCAGGCTGCTTCTGTTGATCTTGCTGATCCTGCTGCTGGCCCTGGTCGGCCGGTTGCTGCTGATCGGCGGGCTGTTGCTGCTGATCGGCGGGCTGTTGCTGATCTGCCGGCTGTTGCTGGTCCTGGCCCGTCTGCCCGTCCTGCTGTGTCGCACCCCCTTGAGCGTCAGGCTGCTGATCCTGTTGCGCGCCGCCCTGCGGACATTCCGTCCCGGCCGGGCAATCGGTGGATTGGCCCTGTGCCGGCTGTTCCGTCTGTGCAAAGACCGGGGTGGACGCAACCCCGAGGCTCAAAGCGAGCGCACTCTTGATAAGGATACCCTTCATCGGATGTTCTCCATTCGAACGTCCCTTCGAGTAGCCAACTGCGGATTGACAGGATTGTTCCCTGGCAACCCCGCCTGTGCAGAGTAGGAGCGGGATGAGGAAAGTGTGTGCGCACTTCCGGACGGGAAGACGCTACACACTTGCCTTGAAGCACTCTAAGCCTGGATGCCGCCCGCCCCGGCCCCACCGGAACGGACAGGTCCTTCGAACAGTCCCAAATCGTCGCGGCTGAACGCGGCAAGCGTCCATCCCGAAGGATCGGCTGCGTCTCGCGGGTGATAAACCAGCCTGTCCGGACTGTCGATCCGGCGCATCGCCTCATGGTCGATCACGCCGGATCTTGCTGCTTCAGCCGCCCGTCCCCGGTCACCTTCGAACGCGTCGTCGACGAGTTCGTGCGTGAGCATTATCCCTTTGCGGGGGAGACCACGGCCATCCTCGCGGGTCAACATGACCACGGCGACACCGAGCTCTTCGGCCACTTCCTGCTCGGCCAATACCTCGAACACTGACATTGGACCCTCCATCGATGTCCCGGCGGCGGCGGCGCTACCGCAAAGGCGTCGTCGCTAGCCGTCGTCAGGCATGTGGGAATCGACGCCAAGGGTTTGAAGATTGTTGCGAACCTCCAGCACCCCGGGCAAGGCCTCCACCGCTGCCGCGAGCCGGCGCGCCATCGCCAAGGTTTCGACAGCACCCTCCAGGGTTACGATGCCCTTGTCGGCGCGCACGTCGATGCTGTTGGGCTCGGCTTCACCGCTTTGGCTAAGCAGATCCGTGATCACCGCTTCCAGTTCGTCGCTGTCGATGCGGTCGGGCGGCAGAGGACGACCATTGTCCGGGGAATTTTCCTCAAGACCGTCTGCGCCGGCCTCATCCACGATGAAGCCCTTTCCGCGGTCCTCATCGAAATTCGCGCCGGTAGCGCCGTAGCTTCTGTTTTCGGGGCTGCTCGATGTACTGCCGCTGCCATCCGCGTAGGGCCATCCTTCGCGAAGATCGCGCTCCTCATAGTCGCGATAATCCTCGTCGCGCGAGAGCGCCTTATCCTTACGGGGCACTTTCATTGCGATCTCCTTTCATTTTGCAGAGGTCAAACAAAACCGGCAGGCTTTTGTTCAATCCGGCTTGCGGTGACATGACCCATTGGCGAGTGCGATCACTGGTAACCAACCCGGGTTCTCGTTGTTCCGCTCCGGGTCAGATCCACGACAGACCGACCGTGACGGCACGGTCGACGAGCCGAGGCCTGAACAGAATTACGAAGGAGAGCTGAACTCGGTCTGATTGGCTACGCCGCAGGCGCCGTTGCAGGGCCGTCGGGGACACACAGCCTCAGGGGCCCGTGGCCTTCCCCAGCTGCACCGAAGCCTTCTTTATAGTTTCTTCGCCGTGCCCCGCCGCGGGCCGGCGCCGCGGGGCGGAGCCTTGGCCTTATCGGGGCCTTCATTTCCGATGCTCCCGACGCTCCCGGCCGGTCCGCCGTCGGGCTGCATTCCACCGGCCTGCAGGTCCGAGGCAAGATCCGACTGAGCCTCCGCATCGATCTCCCGAGCGGCTTCGTGCCAGTACCGCTCATGGTCTCCGTGACGTCTTCCGTCATTTTCCCACAGCTCATAGGCGCGTGCGCGGATGCGCTTGTCCCGTTCATTGTCGGTGGTCATGGCTGAGCCTCCTGAGCGAAACGCAGGTTAGTGCCGATCTGCCGGCTTCGGACTCCCATCGCGAGCATAGGCGCATAGCTCCGGCGGCGGAAGCCAAGATCGACTATCCGTGGTTTGTCGGGCAAATATCTTCGCCTTCAGCAAGGGGAACAATCGTTGGGCATGGATCGAGACCCGTCAAGGCGGGTCTCGACCGGCGTCTGCTGATCACCAATTCCACGTCTGGCGGCCGTACCAATCGTCTATGTCGCGCCTTACGCGGTCCTTCTCGATTCCGTAACGCTCCTGGATCTTTCCTTCGAGCTGCTCGCGGCTGCCGGAGATCTGGTCCAGATCGTCGTCGGTGAGCTTGCCCCACTGCTCCTTGACCTTGCCTTTGACCTGCTTCCAGTTACCTTCCACACGATTCCAGTCCATGAGTAGTCCTCCTGGTTCAATTGTATCGAAGATGGAACTCATGAGAACGCATTTGGTTCATCGAGCCCGCCGCGATCGTGCTTTCCGGGAGACCGGCCGTCGGCCGTGACGTTACAGACACAAAGTTGTGTTACCCAGGGAACTCGACCTTGCGGGGCTTCTCTGCTTCTATCACGCGAGGACTGTTTCCAATCTATCCAAAGCGGGGCGGACGATGGTTTACGATCGGGATAAGCAGCGCATGCGTCGCCGTCACGTGCTCCGGTTTTTCGCGGCGCTCGCTCTACCCGCCCTCCTGCTCGGCTCCGCCATCGCGGCGGCGGAATGGGCCGCGCCCGATCCGCCCGCGCGTGCCGACGCCCAACAGGCGGCAGCCCGGCAGTAGATCGTTTCGGCCTGAAAGTGCGTGCGGCTTTCCGTCCGCGCTCCGCCCTAACGGGTTTCACTCGAAATGCTCCCGACAAGCCGCCTTACGGTTCGCTCCACCGAATCCTGCCAGGCAGGCATGGCCCGGCCGAACGCCGCGGTGAATTTGGCGCTTGACAGCGAGGAGTTCGGAGGGCGGGTTGCAGGTGTCGGAACCGCCCCCGTCGCGATCTCCCGAACATGCGCCCAGGGACCGCCTTCGGCACGGCTCGCCGAAAGAGCATGCCGCGCGAAATCGGCCCGGCTTACGACGCCCGTGCCAGCGAGGTGGTAGAGGCCGAAGGCGGCGTCCTGATCGGATTTCGTCAGGCGCGCCGAAATATCGAGGATGGCATCCGCAAGGTCGATCGCCGATGACGGATTTCCCTGTTGGTCCGCGACGACCGCGATATCCTCGCGCTCCTCTGCGAGCCGCAGGATGGTCTTGACGAAGTTCTTCCCGAAGGAGCTGTAGACCCAGCCCGTGCGAAGGATGAGATGGCGGGGCGTTGCCTCGGCAACTGCGGTTTCTCCGGCAAGCTTGGATGCGCCGTAGACGCTGAGCGGAGCCGGTGTGTCGCCCTCCACATAGCTCCCCTGTTTGCTCCCGTCGAAGACATAGTCCGTCGAGATATGGATGATCGGCACTTCGAGGCATGCGGCCGCCTCAGCGACCGCGCCGGCCCCGAACGCGTTGGTCGCGAACGCCGCCTCCGGTTCGCTTTCGGCCTGGTCGACGGCCGTATAGGCTGCTGCGGAGACGACGAGGTCCGGCCGGCACCGCTCGATCGCCGGCAGGATCGTTGCCGGCTCCTTGAGATCGAGATGCGGCCGCCCGATCGTAACGACTTCCACGCCCGGCCAACGACCAGACCGTTCCACCAGGCTGAGGGCCAACTGCCCCTCGCAGCCGGTCACGGCAATCCTCACGCGACGCTCCGATGCTGCTCGCCGATGCGGGCGCCGGAATAGCGCTCGCGCCGGATCGGCTCCCACCACCACTTGTTTGCGAGGAACCAGTCGACAGTCTCGCTCAGTCCGCCCTCGAAGCTCCGCTTCGGCCTCCAGCCAAGCTCACGCTCGGCCTTCGAGGGGTCGATCGCATAGCGCCGGTCGTGACCGGGCCGGTCCGGAACAAGGGTGATGAGGTCCCGATAGCTATTACCGCCCTTTCGCGGCGACCGGGCGTCGAGCAGATCGCAGATGCATTCCATGACCGACAGATTGTTGCGCTCGGCACGGGCGCCGATATTGTAGCTCTCCCCTGGCCTGCCCCGGCTTATGACCAGTTCCAGCGCAGTCGCATGATCGTCGACATGGAGCCAATCCCGCACATTCGCTCCCGAGCCGTAGAGCGGCAACGGCTTCTCCTCGATGGCGTTGATGATCGTCAGGGGGATCAGCTTCTCGGGAAAATGGAACGGGCCGTAATTGTTGGAGCAGTTCGAAACGACCACCGGAAGGCCGTAGGTGTGGTGCCACGCACGTGCGAAATGATCAGCTGCCGCTTTCGAGGCCGCGTAGGGGGACGAAGGTGCGTAGCGCGTCTCCTCGGAAAAAATCCCGCGGTTGAACGGAAGGTCGCCGAAGACTTCGTCGGTCGAGACATGGTGAAACCGGAAGCGCTCTCGCTCCTCGGTGCCGAGCCCCGACCAGTAGGCCAGTGCGGCGTTGAGCAATCGCACCGTGCCGAGGACATTCGTCTCCATAAACGGGTCGGGGCTCTCGATCGAACGGTCGACATGGCTCTCGGCAGCAAGATGCATGATCGCATCGATCCGCTCCCGGCGCATGATCTGCAGCAGAACCTGTTCGTCGCGGATATCGGCCCGGTAGAAAGCATAGTGCGGATCGCTTTCCACCGCCCGTAGCGATGCAAGGCTGCCGGCATAGGTCAGCTTATCGACATTGACGACGCGCTCGGCCCCGCTTCGGATCAGATGCCGGCAAACCGCCGATCCAATGAAACCCGCGCCACCCGTTACCAAAACTCGCATGGTTTCTCCCCTCATGCGGTGAACTCGAAAACAATGGATTCGTGGAGCAATGGTGCGTTCCTGTCCTTCGCGGACAGTTGCAGATGGTCGGTAGCGGCAGGCCAGCCTATGCCGATCTCGGGATCGTCGTATCGGATCGACCGCTCATGCTCGGCGCTGTAATGCTCGCTCACCTTGTAGAGGACTTCCGTTTCCGGCTCGAGCGTGACGAGGCCGTGGGCGAAGCCGACAGGCACCAGAATCTGGTTCCATTTTTCGGCCGAGAGTTCGAGACCGACCCATTTCGCGAAGGTCGGCGAACCTTTGCGAATGTCGACCACGACATCGAACACCCTGCCTCGAACGACCCGAACGAGCTTTGCCTGCGCCTTGGGCGGGAGCTGATAGTGCAGGCCGCGCAGCGTGCCCGCAGCTGCGGAATAGGAATGGTTGTCCTGTACGAAGGTCTCCGCGACGCCGTTGGCGGCGAGGGTCTCCGCATTGTAGGTCTCCGAAAAGAAGCCCCGCTCGTCGCCGAGCCTGTGCGGGACGATCTCCAGGACCCCGTCGAGGCCAAGGGGCCTTACCTCAAGCATCCGAGAGCTCCCTGACCCGTCGCCGGAGATAGATCGCATAGTCGTTTTTACCGAGCAGGGCGGCACGCTCGAGCACCTGATCCGCCGAAACATAGCCGAGCTCGAAGGCGATTTCTTCCGGGCACATGATCTTGACGCCCTGCCGGTGCTCGATCGTGCGTACGAAGGAAGCGGCATCGTGCAGGCTGTCGTGCGTGCCCGTATCGAGCCAGGCATAGCCTCGCCCGAGGCGGCAGACGTGAAGGTCGCCGCGCTCCAGATAGGCCCGGTTCACATCGGTGATTTCCAGTTCGCCCCGCGCTGAAGGTTTGATTGAAGAAGCGATGTCAAGCACGCTGTTTTCATAGAAATAAAGGCCGGTCACCGCCCAGCTGGATTTCGCCCGCTCCGGTTTCTCCTCGATCGTCACGGCCCGTCCGGTCTCTCCGTCGAAACTGACGACGCCGTAGCGCTCGGGATCATCCACACGATAGGCGAAGATCGTGGCACCGCTCGACCGGGCCGCGGCATCGCCGCAAAGCTCGGGCAGGCCGGCACCGTAGAAAATATTGTCTCCGAGGATAAGCGCCACCGAGCTGTTGCCGATGAAATCCCGGCCGATGACGAAGGCTTCGGCGAGTCCGTTCGGCTCCGGCTGCTCGGCATAGGAGATCGCGAGGCCGAACTGGCTGCCGTCCCCCAGCAGCTCCTCGAACAGCGGCCGGTCCCTGGGCATGGTGATCACCAGTATCTCGCGAATACCGGCCAGCATCAGCATGCCGAGCGGGTAATAGATCATCGGCTTGTCATGGACAGGGAGCAGTTGCTTCGAAACCGAGATCGTCACCGGGTACAGCCTGGTTCCCCGGCCGCCCGCAAGGATGATGCCCTTCATGCGCCCACTCCGGTCGAGGCCATCATCTTGCTTGCGCTCCTGCGCCGTCGCCCGGTCCGATCGCCGCGGCGCCGACGGGACTGAGCCTGCCGCAGCGCCAGAGGCTATAGGAAGGCTCGGTGTCCCAGTCGTAGTAATAGGCAGCCGTCAGCCGGCCTGCCTCGATCAGTTCGCCGAAGGTCGCGCGCATGACCTGGATCGCCTCCCCTCGCGATCGATCGTCCACCGGGCAGGAGCGCGCCTTGTTTGCGATTCCCCATTCCGTGACCCAGCAGGACTTGCCGGTTCCCGCGGTCCGGCAGAAATCGAGAATGCTTCTGACCCGCGCTGCAATCGCTGGCGCGGCTTTCCTTCCGGGGTAGATGTGGATGCCATAGGCATCGACCAGACTGTCGATGCCGCGTTGACGAAGGAGCGCGACGAATTCGCCGGGATCGAGCCTTTCCATCCCGCGCCTGTCGGCTTCTGCGGCGCTCATATCCGAGAGACCGGCGGAAATGACGGCTGCGTTGCGGCTGTGTACGGTTTTGCGCAGCTCCGATCGGCTGATCTCCAGCGCCTTGACGTAGTTATCGAGGCCGCGTTCAAACCTTGTCCGCTCCCGTAGCTCGGCGATGCTGCGCGGTGACCGGACGCCCGGCTCTCGATAGACGGCAAGATCGCCGTTGTAGCCGGCATAGTTGATTTCATTTCCCGGCTCGATCGCCACAAGACGCACGCCGAGGGCATCGATGCGTTGAAGCGCTTGCCGCAATTCCCTGCGATAGCGGGCGAGATCCAAATCCGACAGTCGAAAGACGTCCCAGATACGGCCATGGCCCGTTCTCGGTCTGAGGCTCTGGGGATAGTAGCTTTTGTTTCCCAACTGAATCTCGAGAAGGATGCGCAGACCCAGGCGGTGGGCGATTGCCAGCGCCTCTATGCTCTTGTCCACCGGACGCGAAAGCGAAAGCCGGACATCCGTCGCGCCGCTGGCGGCTATGTCCGTCAGTATTCTCTCCTGGTCGCCCCGGGGCAGCCAGGCGAGATTCATCCGATTGACGCCAATGCGAGCCGCCGAAGCTTCATCGGCATGCGCGGGTGCGGAAAGCGCCAGCAAGGCGCCGAGGAGCAATGCTGCTGCTCCTCGCTTCGCCGAAGTTCCGGGCCGCAAACCGCTGCGCACTATCCCCGGAATTGCTCTAGAGCCCGACATGCGCCAGAGCATTGCGGAAGTTGGTCTCACAGGCCGAGTACCGGTCGATGACAGCCTGCGAATCGATCTTGGAAAGGAAGCTGGCAAGATAGGCCTTCCTGTCCGGCTCCCGGTTCCAGACTGCCGCCTCCATGTAGGGGAAGCCGATGAATTCCAGCATTTCCCGCATGCGATCGTCGACCGCGATCATGAGCGACGGTACGCCCGCCTGCATGCCGATGATGCAGCCGTGAAATCGGCGCCCGAAGCAGAGATCGCGCGCGGAGACCCAGCTTCGCCATTGATTGGTGTCGAAGAACACCAGAAGCTCGTGTTTGCGCTGCCATTTCTCCGAATGCTTGTAGGCGGTCTGGCCGGTGATGCGCCCGCTTGCTCGGTCGTAAACGGGCAAGTCGTCGTCCACGGGAAGGGAGAGATTGTAGGCGACCACCTCGTCCTGGACGACGTAGCTCGCGACGCTCTCCGGTCTCAGCAGCGCGTGGGCATCGACGATCGTATCGGCCACGCTTCCGAGATAGCCTCCGAAGGCGATCTTCTGGGAGGAAGCGAGATCCGGATTGGCGAGCGCGGCGAGCGAACGCTTCATCTCGGCCGGCGCGAAGAAGAGCGAGGGGCAACCCGTCGGCTTGACGAACTTCATCCCCTGCTCTCTCAGGAACTCGGCCGTGAAATAACCGCGCGTGAGGAAGAAGCTCTCTTTGTTCCTCAGCACTTCCAGGAACTTGAGCGTGCCGGCAGGCAGGTTTTCCTTGAGCCCTTCCCGCCGCTGGATACCAATCCCCATGATCACCACCGGCATCTTCAGTTTCTCGAACACTTCCGCTTCGAGATCCGCCGAGTAGCCCGGGCGCAGGAGGTTGGCCGACGCGAAGACGCAGATGTCGAATTCCTCGTTGAGGCTTTCATAAGCCTCGTCGGAATTCCTGTTGTTGACGAGATGCCAGAAGGGCAAATAGGTGACGTCATGCCCGCGCAGGGCATGGGCCGCGCCCTCGCCGATCAGATAGTTGCCGGTATTGGCGATTTTCTTGACCTGATCGATCAGTTCCTTCTTGGTTCTGACCTCGTCGAAATAGGGCCTGTGCCGAACCTCCGCGCCGGACACGCCCGAGACGGTTCGCTGCAGATAGGACGGGATTCCCGTAAGCAAGATACGCATCGATTACACCTGAGATTAGAGCCTGCAAACGCTCGCGTAGATTTATTGCCCGATCCCGATCTCCCGGAGAGCCGAGCGGAACGTGCGCTCGCGATCGGAATATCTGTCGACCAGTTCGGAAGCATTGAGCCCGGCCAGGTGGTCGGCGACGAATTCGGCCCGGTTTTCCGCCTTGTCGACCTCGACTGCGTCGATCGCCGGCAGGCCCGTGTAGCCGAGCATTTCGCGCATCCGGTCGTCCACCGCCACCATCAGGCTCGGCACGGCCGCCTGCATCGCGATGATCGAGCCGTGAAAACGCCGGCCGAAATTGAAATCCATGGAAGACGCCCAGGCACGCCACTGGTTCGTATCGAAGAAGGTCCGCACGTCGAAGGGCGTTTTCAGTCTTTCAGTGCCCGGATAGCTCAGTTCCCCGAGCATCGTGCCGGAGGCGGAGTCGTAGACCCGGCCGTCGCCGTTCGCTTCGACGTTCATGTCGAAATGGAGGAACTCGTCCTGGATGACGTATTGGGGCCGCGAACCCTCGGGCGCCAGCGCCGCGGCGTCGACGATGCAATCGTGGTTGGCACCCAGATAGCCGGAGAAGATGGTCCGCGCATTGCCGACCGGTACATTGGGCAGCTTCTTCAGCGAGGCGCGCATATTGTGCGGCATCAGATAGATGGAAGGGCAGCCCGTCGGCTGCACATAGGAGAAGCCCTGGTCCTTCAGGAAACCGGCGGTTTCGAACCCGCGCGTCAGGAAATAGTGCTCACGCTCCTTGAGAACGTCCAGAAGCCGCTTCGTACCTTCCGGCAGGCTGTTTTCAAGGTCTCGGCGGTTCTGCAGGCCGATACCGAGCATGACGATCGGCATCTTGAGCTTGCCAAGCACTTCCGCTTCGGCATCCGCAGACAGGCCCTTGCGCAGAAGGTTCGCGCAGGTGAAGACGCAGATGTCGAAATTGGCGTTGAACTCGTCGAGTCCGACGCCGTTCTGGCTGCAATTATAAAGGTGCCAAAACGGGACCTGCTTCGCATGCGGGGCAATCGCGCGCAGCGCCCCCTCGCCGATCAGGTAATTTCCCGTATTGCTGATATTGCGAAGCTCCTGGAGAAACTCCTCCTTCGTCTCGGGCTGTTTCTGTCGCTCCGAATAGGAGACGGACAATCCCTGGGCGCCGTTGGCGAGGCGCGTGTAATGACCAGGAATTCCCGTCACGAGGATCCGTGGACGCATGCAATCGACCCTTCTTCTTGAAACCGGCGGGGCCTCAGCCCACGGCCGCAACTCCGGGATTGGATGCTTCGCGCCCACGGATGACCGTTGCGCGCGAAAGCGACGAATTGTTCACGGAACGGTCGCACCAGCCGAGGAACTCGGAGAAAGAGGACGTCCATGAGCGGCGTGCCGCCGTTCTCAGGCACCCCTCCATGAGGGGGTCGAGCATCTGACGGTTGTGGGCCACCTCCTCGATGGCCTTTGCCATGTCCCGGACCACCTGCGGATCGGCGGCGGCCTCGATGAGGATGCCGTCCTCGCCGTCGGTTATGAGTTCGTCGACGGCACCGACCGACGTCGCGATCGGCACGCAGCCGAGCTGCTGCGCCTCGGCGATCATCAAGGGAGCGCCCTCCCAGCGCGACGGCATCAAAAGGACATCCGCCCAACCGAGTGCCTTGATCAGATCCTTGCTTGCGAAGACCGGCGGGCGCACCTCGACGCCGAGGTCCCTCAGGCGATCCGTCCACGACAAGGTGGCATCCGCGAGGATTTCCCCGCCGATCGCCCGGGCATCGAAAGGCACGCGCGAAGCCCGCAATTCGGCGAACGCCGCAGCGAGACGGTCGATCCCCTTCTGCTGATCGAGCCGGCCCATATAGAGGACCCGAAGCCGATCGTCCTTGCGTTCGATGCGCCTGACCGACAGCACCTCCGCGAGCACCTTGGGCGGCACGGAGAAGCTCGCGCCGTTGGGGACGGCGAAGATCTTTTCATAGGGAACGCCGAAGCTGTGCAGATAGATCTTGAGTTGCTCCGAGCAGGTCAGGAAGGCATCGTAGCAATGCTCGTGGGCTATCGCCGCGAAGGGCTGGCCGGCGGGCCTTTTGAAGCCGGTATTGTCGACCACGTGAAGGTAGCAGGCCGTGCGCGTCCCCTCCGAGCGCAACCGTGCGATAAGCGGATGCACCGCCATGACGTGATTGTTGATCACCAGGTCGAAGCCGGAAAGCTGACCCTTGAGCGCGGCCCAATCGACGTCGTGGCCCTCGGCGATGAAGTCCTGCCCCAGGAAAGAGCCGGAGCCACCCCAGGCGGGAATGCCCTGGTCCCAGAAGTGAATATAGTCGAAGCTCTGATCGAACTCATCGATCACATCCATCCTGGATGTGCCGAGCACGAAGAGATGGGTCTCGTAGCCGGCGGCCTTCAGCTCGCGCGAGGCCGCATATACGACCTTCTCGGCGCCGCCGAAGGATGCATTCGGAACAAGCAGGGCTGCGGTCTTCCTGCCCCCCTCGCTATGACCGAGCGGCAACACCGGCGAGCCACCGATCTCATGGCGAAGCGCCTTGTGGAGGTCGGAATAGGGAACGAGCCGTGCCGGACGCCAGGTCCAGCGTTTGCCGGCGGTCCGCCGCAGCGGACTGGTCGCGATGGCGTTGACGCAGTTGATCATCACCTGCTGGGGCGTGATGAGCGAGCGTCGGGGCAGGCTTCTCGGGAAAGGGAAGCGGACTTTCAGAATTGCCGATGTCGGCCATACCTGCTGGTTGCCGATGGAGGCAAACCAGTCCAGCGCCTTGTTGTGAATGACATCGCGCACGAGCGAAGTGGACAGGAAGATGAGGTCGGCCGGCGCGTTGTGCTGGGCGCCCGCCTCCAGGAATACCGGCTCGATCTTGCGCTGCGCCGCATCGTTGCCAAGCTGGACGAAGACCACGTTCGCCTTCTCGCTCAGGCGCTCCAGGTGCGAGAGCACGTTCGGCAGCATGCGTGAGCGCAGCAGCAGGTCGAGGGTGGCGCCGCTTCCGGCGATCAGGAAGGGCGGGAAGTGAACGTTGTCCGGCTCGCCGATGCTCGCCCAGAAGGCTGGAATGATATCGTCGAGACGAAGCCGCTTGGCCGTTTTGGTCGGATCCGTGAAGAACGAAATGGCGGCGTCTTCCGTCCGTGCGAAAAGATAGCGCGGGCATTCCTCGTGCTCGAAATCGACCAGCATTGGCCGCTGGAACAGCGCACGGTGACGCTTTCTGAGGAAGCTCACCGAGGCGGCGCGATCGCGATTCGCCTCCTTGAAGCGGCTTTCCGCCCTCAGCCGGTATTCGAAGGTCGTGTCGTGGCACGGCGCCCCCACGAAGCCCTGCTCGATGCAGGACAGCCAGAATTCCCAATCCTCGAAACCGTTTTGCCTGTCGTCGTCGAAGCGGACCCCCGCCCGGAACACGTCGATCGAGATCATCGAGCCGGTGTCGCAAATATTGTCCGTGACGCAGTGCAGGAGCCGCGAGTAGCGATTGCCGTAATGAGCGCGCCAACTCACCGAGAACGTGTCGATATTGGTATAGATCCAGCCGCAGCCGCTGGCGCGCAGTTGCCGGTAGAGAGTCTCGATGGTCCCGGGCAAGACGCGATTGTCGGCGTCGAGAAAATAGACCGCCTCGGCTTCCGGCAGATTCGCGAGCACGTAGTCGATCGCGCGATTGCGCGCCCCGCCCGGCCCGGCATTGGCCCCAAAAAGCACATGAACCGCAGGATGGGCCGCCGCATAGAGCAGCAATTGATCGAATGTCTCCTGCCGCGGATCACCATCGACGGACACCACGACTGCCACCCTGCACCCGGCAAGCTTCGAAGCAAGCACGGACTCGATCGCCTCCAGGACGAGGGCCGCATGGCCATAAAGCGGCATTGCCACCACGATCAGGTCCGAGTTTTCCTTATTTCCGGACATTGGACGCCCCTGCGGACTGCTTTACCAATCGGAAGCCGGAGACCTTGAGCCAGGAGAAATCCACCGTATCCGTCACCGCTCGGCTGAGGATCATGAGGTCCATCGGCTCACGCACGGGCTTGTCCAATTGAAAGTTCACGTTGACCGCCTGCTCGGCGGTGACCTCGCGCCAGCCGCTGAAGAAAGCCGACGGCTTGGCAGCCCCCTTGCGTGCGAGCTCCGCCACTTCCGAGCGCGCATTGGAGTTCGCCGGAGCGAGCAGGAAGCTCACGGCCGCGGGTGCGCCCTTCGGGTGATCGATGATCGCGCTTGCGGAGAAGGAGATGGTGCCGGGTTCCACGGCGCGGCCGATCGTGCCGGCGGAGATTCCGCTCGGCAGCGGGTGGCAAACGACCGCATTCTCGTGTTCGAGGAAGCGGACGGTCTGGAACTCGGGAACGACCGGCGTGACCGATACGTCGACGATCTGGCTCAGCAATTCGACCGCCACGCGATAGTCCTCGATGAAATGGCCCTCGAGCAAGGCGGTGGGAGCGATCATGTTCGGCATGCGCGTCGGTTTGACGCCGGGCAGTCCCGTAAAGACGCGGAACGCCAGGGGCCGGAGATCGAGATCAGGATGCGGGGTTTCCGATCTGGCCGTGTACCGCTCGCTCGCGATCGGATATCCGAGTGAAAGCCCTACAGTCTCCGTGCCGGTCGTGGAGATTCTGAGCCGCAGCGTTCTCGCTGCGCCGCCGCAAGCGCGTGGCAGGGCGAGGAAATTCCAGTTTGCCGCGAGCTGTGCATAGGGGACGGTCCATTCGGCCACGCCCTCGCCGTTCTCGACATAGCCCAGCATGACGATCAGCTCGCCGCCGTCCCTGGGCACGGAATGAAGGTGCAGCGCGATCCCGGCCACGCCGAGACTGGAGACCGGAAGAAGCTGCTCGACACATCCGGTCGCAAGGAGCTGCCCGATGCCCTCGTCCTTCGGGTCGGCATAAGGATCATGGGCGAATATCTCCGCGACCGGCTCCCAGTTGCGGGCCTGAAAGGCATCCTCCAGCGCGCGGTAATTTTCGAGCAGCGTTTCCCGCTCACGCCGGAGAATGGCGAGCTCGGCGGTTACCGACGACGTGAAGCGGGAGAGCCGGCCCACTCCACCCTCCACCAGCGACTGCACGAGCGCAAGGCTCTCCGCCTTACCGCCCACGTCGATCCGCTGAAGCGGTATTTCGGGAATGGTGCCAAGAGCATTGATCGACGCAAGCGCCTCCCGCAGATCGGCCTCACCCTCATCCGAGAAGGCAAGCGCGATCAGAGGAAAGGCGTTCTGCAGGGGGGATCGCGACGCTGCATCCGGATCGAGAAAATGCACCAGATGCTCGATGTCGCTCCCTTCGAAATTTTCCCGGTCCAGACCGGACGCCACAACGAGCCTTCGCTTCGCCGGCGACTGCCTCACGTTAGAAGACATCAACTCTTGCACGCAGCGACCCCAGAATAAATCGATTTATCCAGAAGATGAAATTGATGGCCTGGAAATATTCTTGCCCCAGAACCTCACGGAGAAAACCATATCCGTGGATTCCGCAGTGCACAACAATAGATTCTTGGGGTTTTACCCGGTATTTATACTTCAAAAATTGAAGCAATATTCAGACAAACTGCGTTTCTTTCGCTTGCGCAGCATTTCGACCGGTGAGGTTGCCGATCAGCGTCAACTGACGTGCGAGGCAGTCGTCCAACCGGAACCTCTGCTCGACCGTTCTGCGCGCGGCGCCGCGCAGTTCGCGAAAGTTGTCCGGGCGGTTCAATGCCCCGACGATCGTCTCGGCGAGCGCATCCGTATCGAAGAACGGAACGAGAAGACCGTTGCGGCCGGACCGGATGACTTCCTGAACCGGCGCGGTATCGGAGCCGATGACAAGAGCGCCGCAGGCCATTGCCTCCAGCACCGACCAGGAAAGCACGAATGGATAGGTGAGGTAGAGATGCGCCGCCGATATCTGAAAGAGCTGACGCAGCACGGAATGCGGCACGACGCCGGGGAAGATGAGCCTTTCGCGCGGGACATCCAGAGACGCAAGCAGATGCTCCTTCCACGATCCCCCGCCAGGGGGCGGCGCGCCGTAACTCACCCCATCGCCGCCGACGAAGACGAACAGCGCGTCCGGATGCCGCCGGACGACCTTCGCCGCCGCCTCCAGCGCCTGGGGAAAGCCCCGGTAGGGCTCGAGGTCCCGTGCCACGAAGGTGACGACGGGATCGCCGGCCTTGAGGACGCGCCCGTCCGGCAGCTTCAGCGAAGCCGCCGGGTCGGGGCGGAAACGGCGCGTGTCCACCCCCTCATGGCAAACGGCGATTCGTTGCCGCGCGTCGGCTGGATAGAGGCTCTTCTGCCAATTGGTCGGGCTGATACCGCCATCCATCGCCTCCAGCGACAGCAGCTGCGCGATGTTGCGGAGGCGCAAGCGTTTGCGCGTCTCCGGGTCGGGGCGGTCGTCCGGCGCGAAGCCGACATCCGCCCCATCCGACCGATAGAAAAACTCGCAATAGCCGAGTGCCGGCACGCGCGGCAGGACATCCTTCACGAACATCATGCTGCCCCAGCCTATATGGCCGAGAACGAGGTCGGGGGTCTGTCCAAGGCGGCCCATCGCCTCGAAGGTTTCCGCTACCCTGTGCCCGATCCGCACATGATGGTCGGGAACGGCAAGATGGCGCGCTATCTGGGGATTCGGTTGCGGACCGGGTTCCGCCCGATGCCGTACGACCCGGACGGAAGGTATCCGCTGGTCCACGGTCTCCGTCACGAGCGTCACCTCGTTCCCCGCCTCAGCCAGATGTCTTGCCAGGGCGGCGAACTGGCCGAACCCACGGCGGTGTACGAATGCTACATGCATCTTCATAAGCCACTTGTCAGTGATCGATCACACCTGCAGCGCCGCGCGTCCGAACGGACGCGCAAAGCTCGTTGCAACACTTGGGTTTCCTGCATGTTATCGCCCTTGCTCGGTTGCGCTTTGAGGAACATGCAGTGATGGAGCGTCAGATGCCGTAGCGTGCGGCATTCCCCCAGACGAGTTCGAGGCGGTGCAGTGTCTGGAAAGCGGTCTCCAGATTCCGCCGGTCCTGATCGCCATGGCTGAGGGCGCGTTCGTAGCCCTTGGCGGCCTGTCGCAGGCCGGTGCAAAGCTGGCTGCCTTTCTCTGAAAGCCGGATGCGGGCCGAACGCTTGTCACGCTGCGATGCGATCCGGTCGATGTAGTCGCCGTCGGCAAGCTGCTTCAGATAATAGGAAATGTTCGAACCCACATAGTGGCCCCGGTCCAGAAGCTCTCCCACCGAGAGCTCCGCCTCGCCTATGGCCAGAAGAACCATCGCCTGCGCGGGACCGATATCCTCGACCCCGAGTTTCGTCAGTTCCGCACGCAACAGGCCGGAAAACCGGCGGCTTGCGCGCTCCATCACCCGAGCCAGCTCGAAATAGGTGACGAGCGAATCATCTCCGTCACGATCGTCTACAGAGGTATCGAGGCCTTTCCGCTGCGTTTCATTCGCGGGAAGGATTGCAACAGTGTCTCCAAAGTCTGCGAACGGATAGAGTATCCTGTGGTTCATCCCTCTCTCCATTGGGAACGTACTTCCAATTCCGGAATTTACTTCAAAACTTGAAGTAAATTTCACAGCACCCCTGCCCCGAAATTGCGTGCTCTTGAGCTGGCGATGTTTATTGTGTCACACTTATCGCAACAATACTGTGATTTGAGTGAATCTGGACCAGATCGCCCCATGAAACCCGCGAATGCGCTAATTAGAAGATCGCCACATGCGTGATACTGTTCGAAATCGTTTGATTAGCAAGGGCCCCAATCGGCCAACACCGGCGCAAAACGGAACAATCGCGCCGAAGCTCCTGGTTCTGCGGGCCCGGCGCGTGTTCGTGGTGACGCTTCTTTATGCAGCCCTGCTCAGCGCCTGCATCAACCTCCTCCAGCTCACAATGCCCCTCTATATGATGCAGGTGCATGACAGGGTGTTGAACAGCCAGAGCATGGATACGCTCGTCATGCTGACGATTCTCGCCCTGGGTGCGCTGATCGTTCTGGGCGTGCTCGACTACATTCGCGCCCTCACCTTTCAGGCCATGGGCAGCGCCGTGGTCCGCTGGCTGAACCTGCCGGTCCTGACCGCCGCCGTCCAAGCCTCGGCCGATCAGGGACTTGCGCGCGCGACGCAGTCCCTGCGCGACCTTACCGAGCTGCGCGGCTTCCTCACCTCTTCGGCGGTGAGCGCCCCCCTCGACGCCGCCTGGTCGCCCATCTTTCTGGGCGTTCTATTCCTGCTGCACCCCCTCTTCGGGCTGATCGGTGCGATCTCCGTCGTCGTACTCGTCTGTTGCGGCCTTCTCAACGACCTTCTGACGCGCCAGCTCATGAAAGAGGCAAGCCAGGCTAATATTGAGGCAGTGTCGAAAATCGGTGCGACATTACGTCACGCCGAGGCCATCGAAGCCATGGGAATGCTGCCGGCGCTCGCCCACAAATGGCGCGCCGCGCAACTGCACGCGCTCAGCGTGCTGGAGGCCAGTGGGATCAGAAGCAGGGCGATGGCCTCGATCACCCGCTCGCTGCGCTTCGCCATCCAGGTGGCGTCGCTGGGCACGGGTGCCCTGCTGGTGATGAGGCAGGAGATCTCGCCGGGCGCAATGATGGCGACCACCATTCTCGTGGGCCGCCTTCTGCTGCCGTTCGATTCCGTCATCGAGAACTGGCGCCAATGGGTGTTGGCGATCGCAAGCTGGCGTCGCGTCGAAACGGCACTGAAGGAAGACCTGGCCGTTCGCCAGACCATGCCGACGCCGCGCTCCGAAGGCGACCTCGTCGTCGACAAGCTGGTCTACGCGGTACCGGGCATCGACGTGCCGATCATCAAGGGCATCAACTTCTCGCTCTCACCCGGCGAGGTGCTTGGAATCGTCGGCCCTTCCGCGGCGGGCAAGTCCACGCTGGCGCGGCTTCTGGTCGGCATTCTGAAGCCCACTGCCGGCGGCGTCTTCCTCGACGGCAACAACGTCTACCTCTGGGAACGGAGCTCTTTCGGACAGATCGCGGGTTATCTGCCGCAATCGGTTTCCCTTCTCGAAGGAACCATCCGTGAAAATATCGCCCGGATGGCGGAGAGCGATCCCTACAAGGTGCTCGAGGCGGCCCGGCTCGCCGACGTCCACGACATGATAGGACGACTGCCGCTCGGCTATGATACGCCGGTGGGCGATGGTCATCTAACGCTTTCCGGCGGGCAAAGGCAGCGCATCGCGCTGGCGCGCTGCCTTTACGGCCGGCCACGCCTGCTGGTCCTCGACGAGCCCAACGCCAATCTCGATGCCCTCGGCGAGCGCGCCCTCATCCGCGCGATCGACGAGGCGCGCAGCGACGGCGCCATCGTCATCCTGATTGCCCACCGGCCGGCCATCATGCAGGTGGCCGATAAGCTGCTCGTGCTGGAAGGCGGCCGCATCAGCCAGTTCGGCCCGCGAACGGATGTGGTGGCGACCATGATGCCCGGCGAAACAAGACGCGAAGGTACCGCTTCATGAACAAGGAAAAGATCCTGCCGGTTCGCCTGGACCTGCAGCCGCCCGTGAAGGCTGAGAGCCCGGAACGCCGCCTGCCGATGGCCGCGCCGGCTCGTCTCTCCGCGCCAATGCCGGCGCCGGACCTCTCCGAAGACAACACGCATTCGCCGATCCGACGCCTCGTCATCGCCGGGTTGACGACGATCCTCGTTGCTTTCGGCGGTTTCTTCGGCTGGGCGTTCTCGACGGAACTCAGCAGTGCTTCGGTCACCAGCGGAACGATCGTCGTCGATTCGAAGCGCAAGACCGTCAGTCATTTTGAGGGCGGCGTGCTCGGCCGGATCCTGGTTCAGGAGGGAGATCATGTGGCGCCCGGCCAGCCGCTGATGAAGCTCGAGGATACGCGCGCCCGCTCCGACCTGGAGGCGCTGCAAAGCCGCCGTGTCGGTCTGATCGCAAAACTGGCGCGGCTGCGGGCCGAGCGGGCGGGACTGCAGGCGGTGAGCTTCCCGGCCGATCTTGTCTCCAAGGGCGAGGCTGCCGCGGATGCGGTAACGGCGGAAAACGCGTTTTTCGAGAAGCGGAGCGAGGCCAAGGAGGGCCGTCTGGCAATCCAGCGAAAGACGATCGAGGAATATTCGGAGAAGGCGAAGTCTCTCGCGGCCCAGCTTCAGGCGTCCGACAGGCAGATCGAGCTGATGAACGAGCAGCGGACCGCTATCGCGACCCTTGTCGAAAAAGCCTTCGCCCAGCGCTCGAAACTCATCGAGATCGACGCACGGCTCAGCGAGCTCGCCGCGACCCGCGGCGAAATCGCTGGCGACAAGGCCCAGGCGGAAAAGGCGATGGCGGGGGCCGAGCTTGCGCTCATCGGGATCGAATCCGATTTCCAATCGGAGATCGCCGGAGAGATCACCACGGCGCGCCTCGAACTTGCGGAAGTCGAGCAGCGCATCACCGCCGCCGAGGACGTGCTTCGCCGCCTGGAAATCCGCGCCCCCCAGGCCGGTATCGTCGCCAACATTCAGCTGCGGACGCCGGGCAGTGCCGTCACCCCCGGTCAGCCGCTTCTCGACATCGTTCCCGAGGACGAACCGCTGCTTGTCGAGATGCATGTCAGCACACGTGACATCGACAGCATAACGATCGGCTCCAGTACGCAAATCCGCCTGACGGCCTATAACCAGCGCTCGCACCTGCCCCTGGAAGGCAAGGTAACCTATATCGCGGCGGACCAATCGGTGGATGAGAAGTCCAACGTCGCCTATTTCGTCGCACGGGCAGAGGTGGCGCCTGAATCGCTCGCCGCCAACCCGGACATCCGCCTCTATCCCGGCATGCCCGCGGAAGTGCTGATCGTGCACAAATCGCGTTCGGCAATCGACTACCTCGTCGCCCCGGTCTCCGACAGTTTCAACCGGGCGTTTCGGGAGGACTGACCTATCTAATGCTTGATATCTCCAGCCGTCGTAAATTACTTTAAATTTTGAAGTGCTTTGTCTGCATTCTCGTCAGAATTACTCCTAAAATTATATTGTGCCAATATTGGCACATGGCCGATATATGTTTAGAACGCTTTCTTTCTTCCAAAATATCGTCGTTTTATTTTACACATCTGTGTTGTGTTCGTAATTATTGCAGTGCACACTCCGGCACGCAATCCTCGGCTCCGTGCCGATGACGCATGCATCAAACCACGAAGAGGAGAAGCAGATGGCCACTTTGGAAGGCGGCGCATACGACGACGCCCTTTTTGGCTCCCGCTTTGACGATTTCATTCGCGCCCATGGCGGTGATGATTTCGTCAACGGAGGCAATGGGGACGACATCATCTTCGGCGACGACGGTGACGACTTGCTGTTCGGCGGCAACGGAAACGACACCGTGTTCGGCGGCGAAGGCACCGACGTTCTCTATGGCGAAAATGGCAATGACATCCTGGTCGGCGGATCGGGTGACGATCTGATCTATGGCGATAACGGCAACGACATTCTCCTTGGGGGCGCCGGCAGCGACTTCCTCCTCGGAGGCAGAGGCAACGACGTGCTGCTCGGCGGCGCCGGCAACGACGTCATCGACGGCGGGGCCGGGTCCGACCTTCTTGCCGGCGGTCAGGGCAGCGATATCTTCGTTTTCGACGGCGGCGGCGGCAACGACGTCATCCTCGACTTTACCCCCGGCGAAGACGTCCTGCAGATATCCAAGGGCATCAACGGCCTCGACGTCACCGCGCCCGAGGATCTCGCTTCGCGTATCACTCAGGTCGGCGGCAATGTCGTCATCGACCTCGGCCATGGCGACACGCTGACCCTGGTCAATGCCGACGCCGAAGACATTCAGGCCCACCCCGAAAACTATTTCACTGTCCACTGATAGTTTGAGACGCGGGACACGGGTGGAAAACCGCAGGCGGCTTTTCATCATCCCGCATTGGCTTCGAACGGTGCGCCCTGCCCTCCTCCCGTGGGGCGCACCATCCAAGAATTAGTCAGAGGAGTGGCGTGTGACGTTTGACGACCGTACGCGGAGCGCCAGCGGCATTTTCGAGGACGCGAAGGCCTTTCGGCTCGGTTCCGACGTGGCTGTATTGATCTCCGACGTTCGCGCCAGGTTGCCGGCCGCAGCCAAACACACGCTGGTCATGCCGGAGCAACCCGTCCCGCTCGTCAGCACGATGCTTCCTCTTGCGGAGGGTGGACAGCGCGTGCTTTGGGCCATGCGCCCGGGTGACGAAGCGCGCCGCGGACAGATTTACATCGAAAGCGACTTCGTTCAGACGATCGTGCTCCGGCCCGTCGGTGAACTTCCGCCCCTCGACGTGGAGGACCTGTTTTCCGCACTCACGCCGGAGGGCTGCGTCAAGTTCCTGAACAATCTGCTCACTGTTTGGCGAAGCGCGTTCCGTCTGTCCAGGGACCCGTTCTTCATCGGCCTCATCGAGGATGCGCTTCAGGCGCTGACATCGCGGCCGGCCCCCGCCAAGATTGCATGCCCGATCAACCAGGGGCGATACCTGCTCGAAACCGCGATAAGCCCCGACTTCGGCGAGATCAGTGCAATCTATGCCCTTGGGGCCAACGCCATCCTGCCACTGGCGTCGCCGGCGCTGATCGGCGCCCAACGCGAGCATAATCTTCGTCCTTGCCATTTCATCGTCGAGTCTCCCCGATACCCCCAGTCTTTCGTGCTTGTCGGCAAAAGGGGCGTTGCCGTGCGCGAGCTCTCCTCCGGCAACCCCCATTGCGCCAACCTCCAGGCCTGGTGGGCAGAACGAGGCGATACGCCGGAGCTGCGCGAATACGTCGTCCGCTGGCTCTCGACGACACCCGAGGGTGGACTTGCCACAGCCGTCGACCTCCAGCTGCGGTCACCGCTCCCTGAAAGGCGGATCGGCAGGTCTGCAATGCATCCTTCAGCGGAGGTGGACCTCGCATTGACGCTTTCCGGCGGTCTGCTTGCCGGGGGGTGGACCCATGATCCGACAGCCACTCTTGCCGGCATCGACTACCTCAAGGAGGACGGCACGACGATACCGCTCGACGGCAACTGGTACGAGTTTGCCGCCTGGGCACGCGGAGCGGACGAAAAATCGCGAGCCGACGTGACCGGCTTTGTCGCCTGGCTGCCGTCGAACGATCCGCCGAGCGCCCTGCTCCAGCCGCGGTTCCAGATGCGGCTGGCATCCGGTGCTGTGAAACCGCTCGTGCCGAAGCCGCAACCCTTCGACGCTTCGGCACAGCGCAACCGCATCCTGCGCGCCGTCCCGCCGCAGCACGCGATCGACCAGGCTTTCCGGACGATCCTTGCCCCCGCCCTGCAGGACGTGGAACAGAGGTTGGGAAGAGCTTCCAAGGTCGACTACACCAAGGATTACGACCTGCCCGAAAAGGCGCCGTTGGTCTCGATCGTCGTGCCGCTTTACCGTGTTCTCGACTTCCTGCGGTTCCAGCTCTCCGGCATGGCGACCGATCGCTGGCTCGCAAGCAATGCGGAGATCATCTACGTTCTGGATTCGCCGGAGATTCAGGACGAGACGGAGCATCTGCTTGGCGGACTGCATCTCCTCCACGGGTTGCCGATGAAGCTTGTTGTGATGAACCGCAACAGCGGCTACGCGCGGGCGTGCAATGCCGGCGCGCGCTTTGCCCGCGGCGCGGTCGTCGTCATGCTGAACTCGGACGTCGTTCCGTCTGCACCCGGCTGGCTGCAGAAGCTCATCCGGCCGCTCATGGAACAGAGGAGCCTCGGCGCGATCGGCCCGAAGCTGATCTTCGAGGACGGGTCGCTCCAGCACGCGGGCCTCTACTTCGCTCGCGACCAGCGCGGCATATGGCTCAACCATCATTTCCACAAGGGCATGCCCGGCGACTACGGGGGGGCTCAACTTGCCCGCAGCGTGCCCGGCATCACCGGTGCGTGCCTGGTGACGCGCCGGGAAATCTACGAGCTCGTGGATGGATACACGGAGGATTATGTGATCGGCGATTATGAGGACAGCGATTTGTGCCTGAAAATCCGCCGGTGCGGCTATGACATCGCCTACGAGCCGTCGGCGTGTCTCTATCATTTCGAGCGCCGCTCGATCCGCCGCAGCGAAGACTATATGCGCGGGGTCGCCAGCCAGTACAATTCCTGGCTGCACACCGAACGCTGGAACGACGACATCACCGAATTGATGAAAACCGATCTCGGCGGCCGCGACCAGATGCCGGCTCTCTTCGGGATCGGCGCTGCAACGAGGACCGCCGCATGAGCGAGACTGCGCTGCGCCAGGAAAACACAGCTGCCACGGAACTGCCCGCCCGCGACGAACGCGTGGAGGCCCTGCTCGGGAGCATTCTTCGAAACCGCTTCCTTCCCGAACCTGATCCCGACAGCGTCTTCGTCGGCGACGGTTCCTTCAGGGCGGTGGGCGTCGAATTCCTCGGCCACTTCATCCGGCTGGGGGGACTGCGTCCGGAAAGCCGCGTTCTCGATATCGGCTGCGGCATCGGCCGCATGGCTGTCCCGCTCACCCAGTATCTGGATTTCGAGAAGGGGCGCTACAGCGGGATAGATCCGGTCGACGGCGGCATCGGCTGGTGTCGCCGCTTCATCACCTCTGTCTATCCGAATTTCGCCTTCCAGCGTGTCGATATTGCCCATGAGCTTTATAATCCGAGCGGAAAAATCAGCGGCAATGCGCTGAAACTGCCCTATGCCGACGGTCACTTCGATTTTGTGATCATGACGTCGATCGTGACGCATCTGCCGCCGGACGAAGTCCTCGTCTATCTGCGAGAGGTCGGAAGGCTTCTGAAACCCGGCGGCCGCCTCTTCATGACCGCATTCGTGGTCGATCACGTCGCAGCGGCCAACGAAAACGGCCGGCGCGACGCGCGCCTTTCCTTCGCCCGCGACGGCGACGGTCCATGCTGGTACGTCCCCGACATGCCACGCCTTGCCGCCGTGGGTTTCGACGACGGCTTTCTTGACGGCGCCCTTGACCGGGCCGGTCTCGCAATCACCCTGAAGGCGCTCGGCGCCTGGCGCGGTAAGGAGGCGGAGCACTACCAGGACATCTTCGTCGCCGAACGCCGAGGAGGCGGCGCGTGAGCATGCGCGTGCTCGTAGCGGCTCACAACCATCCGGCCCTCCACCCGGGAGGCACGGAGATTTTCGCCCACGACCTGTTCGGCGCTTACAAGCGCGCAGGCTGCGAAGCGCTCTTTCTCGGAGCCACGAACCAGATCCACCGCCAGGCGCGGCCAGGCACGAGCTTTCAAGGCATCGGGCCTGCAGGGGACGAGTTGCTGTTGTGGTCCGGACATTTCGACCGTTTCTTCATGAGTCAGATCGACCTCTACGGCGTCGTTCCGGATATTGCGGAGCTGCTGCGCGACTTCAGGCCGGACGTCGTCCATATCCACCATCTGCTCCTGCTCGGCGCGGAGTTTCCGCATATCGTTCGTCGAACGCTGCCGCAGTGCCGGATCGTCATGACGCTGCACGACTATTATCCCATCTGTCACCATGACGGGCTGATGGTGAAAACGAGCGGCAAGGAACTTTGCCATGGGGCGAGCCCCGACGGATGTCATGCCTGCTTCAAGGACATCGCGCTCGACCGTTTCACCTTGCGCGAACGCCATCTGAAGGCCCTCTTGAGCGACGTGGACCGGTTCGTATCGCCCAGCCGGTTCCTCAAGCAGCGCTTCGTCGATTGGGGGCTTGCGGAGGACAGGATCAGCGTCATTCCCAACGGGCTGCCGGCTCGCGGCGCGCCGGCAGCGGCCCGCCGGACCGGTTCGGATCGTCCGGTCTTCGGCTATTTCGGCAATCTCAACCCCTGGAAAGGCGTGGCGGTACTGCTCCAGGCGGCACGGCAGCTCATTTCCGAGGGGCTGGAGTTCGAGTTGCGCGTTCACGGCGGCGCACCCTTCCAGAGCGAGAGTTTCGTCGACGAGATCACGCGCCTGTTCCAGGAAACGGCACCGACCGTGCAGCAGCGCGGGCCCTACCGGCGTGAGGACGTCGCCGACCTCGTCGCAGCGGTGGATTGCACGATCGTACCCTCGATCTGGTGGGAAAATGCGCCGCTGGTCATCCAGGAGGCGCAGGCCCTCGGACGGCCGGTCATAGCCGGCAATATCGGCGGCATGGCCGAGATGATCGAGGACGGGGCAAACGGCCTTACCGTTGCGCCCAACGATCCCCGGGCGCTCGCCTCTGCCATGCGCCGCCTCGCGCAAGACGGCGCCTTGGCGCGCCGGCTTTCCGCGCATGCGCGGGAACCGGAGAACATCGACACCACGGCACGACGCTATCTCGAATTGATCGAAGCGATCGAATCGTCACGTATCGAAGCGGCATAAAGGGGAAATCGATGGCTGCTGTTGCCGAGAAATCAAATGCCGCACCGGATCAGGACAATACGAAGCCGATGACCGGCCGGGTCGACGCGATCGACCAGGGGCGCATCTTCGGCTGGGCGTTCGATCCGGCAGCACCCGACAAACGCCTCACCATCCGCGTCTATCTGGACGGCAACGTCATTGCCCAGGCGGTCGCCGACCGCAATCGCCCCGATCTCAAGCGCAACGGCATCGGCGACGGCGGCTATGCCTTCGAAATCGCGCTTCCCGAGGCGGCAGCCTCGCGCACCACCGATCTCAAGGTGATGGCCCTGGACGCACGCGGCACCGAACAGCAGCTGCGCGTTCCGCGGCCCGACGAACAGGCGGCCGAAGCCCTCATCGCCGCGCCGCTCGCCAAGGTTCTCGACAAGCTCGACGTCCTCATGGCGGCTCAGCGGCAATTGCAGGTCTCGCAGCGATCTCTCCAGCGCACGCATAATGACGAGGGCGGCGAAGGCGGGGCCTTGGGGCCTGCCGCCGCCGCCGAGATCGGGCAGCGCCTGAACGATCTCGATGTTCATTTAATGCGGCTCGATGGCGTGGTTGCAGCGATGGAGAAGAACCTCGGAGCCTTGCAGAAGCGGTCGAATGGAGAGTTGAAACCGCTGCTGCTCCTGCTGTTCGTTCTCGCGGGCTTTGCCGCCGGCGCTGCCCTCTCGGTTTTCGCCGGGGCATGAGGAGTACCATGGCCGGAGCAGAACAGGCGCTTCCTCAAACGTCTCAAACAGCCGCGAGGATCATGCGCGGTGGGAGGGTTGTCGCCTGCCCGATCGACGATACGCTGCTGCTCGTCATAGGCGCGGGCGCGCCCGTCGCCGGCCAGGTGCCGGCGCAGATCAACGACGACCCCGCCACCGCGACGAGTGCCTCCATCATCGGTTGGCGCCTGGCTTCGCAGTCGCCAACCGCCACGCACGGGTTCGCGGCGCTCCTGCCCATCAATAAGGCCGGCCGTCCGCTTACCACGCTCCGCCTGGGTCAGGAGGGCAGCCCCAGGCGCTATATCTTCGGCCCCCGCACGCTTGCTGTTCGCGAAAGCGTGATGGTCCTCGCGGAGCTTGCCGGCGCCCAACTGGCAGAGGTGCTGGACCCGCTCGTGGATGCGATGATGCAGATGTCCACCGGTCGGCGTAGGCTTGCGGCAATAGTTGCCCTGATACAGGCCCGAAAGGGTAGCGACGGCTTCCTCGAATTCGTCGGCGAGACCCACGAGGGAGCGATCTTCCTCAGAGGCTGGGCCCGCGCCGCCGATCCCGGCAACGCTCGCGTGATCGTGTGCGGCGAAAATCCGGTCGTTGCCGACTGTGGCATCGCGACCTTCTCCCGGCAGGACATTCCGCAAGGCGGCGCAGGCTTCATCGGTCTGCTGGCGGCAAGCGAACCGCTTCGCGCACGAGACGTCGAGGGGCTCGCCTATCGCGGGCGCGGGGGCTGGCGCTATGCTTCGGTTCACGAGCACCGGCTGATCGGCGGTCCCACGGAGACGCCCGGGCATATCCGCTCCGTGCTGCTTCAGACGCACAGCACCCCTGCCGTTCTGCTCCGGCTGCGTTCGGCCGCCAACAGCTTCGAGGGACGCGAGACGATCTCCACTCTTCCCGTTCCCGTGCGTCTGGGAGTGGACAATATTTTTCAGGCGAACAGTGGCGCCTTTCTGATCTCCGGCTGGCTCCTCGACCCTGATGAGCATGTCCAGAGCGTCCGGTTGCGCCGTGGACAAAGCGAGATGCGGCTCGACGATCGCTGGACGCGGCTCGAGCGCTCGGATGTGACGGATGCCTTTACCGAAGAGCCGTTGTTCAAAAGCATGCTCGACCAACAAACCCACCCGCATGGTTTCATCGTGTTTGCCGGCGGACTTGGGGCAGATGGTGTGGCCCCGCTACATCTGGAGTTGACGCTCAAGGATTCCCGCCGGGCTTTTCTGCCGCTGACACCCGCGCGGCTTCCGCCGCGTCAGGCGGCGCTCCGCCAGATCAAGTCCATCGATCCCGAAAACTGGGGCCTGACGGAAATCGTCGATCGACAGATCGTGCCCTTCCTGTGCGCGTCGGAGAGCCCCTCGCCCGGCATCAAGGCTATCCTCGATGCCGGTGCGTTCAACGAGGCTCCGGGGCCGCCGATCATCGTCGCTGCCGGCCAAGCAGAAGAAAAGGAGCTTGCCCCTTTTCTCGGCCTTCTGGCGCTCGATCCCGAAACGCGGCATGCGCCGATCGCGCTCGTGCTGCACTCCGAATGCTTTCGCCGTCAGGCCGGCCGCATCAGGCAGCTCGCGCAGTTCTATCGGCTTCCGCTCAGGCTGATGTCGGCGGAAACGGACGATGTCTACGATCTCCTGGAAGCCGGCATTCGCGCGCTTTCGAGCGAGACGGTCGTTCTGCTCGCCGGCTCGCTACTGCCCCGCAGGAGCGGCTGGTACGGCAGGCTGGTTTCCGCCTACGAGGAAAGTGGCGGGATCATTTCGCCCACGCTCGCCTATGAGGACCATTCCGTTCGATGGGCTGGCTCCTGGGCCGACGCGCAGTCCGAAAATTCGCTTTCGGGCCGTTATGCCGGTTATCCGTTGAGCGCGGTGACGGGTCTCAAGCTCACCCGGATCGCGGCGGCCTCTTTCGAATGCTGCATCATGCCGCGCGAGGCTTTCCTCGTCGCCGGAGGCTTTGCCGGCAGCTATCTCGGATCCCGGCAAAAGGGGCAGGATCTCGGCTTGAGGCTCAGCCGCTCGGGGATCGAATCCTGGTGGCTTCCCTCGGTGCAGATGCTGGGCTCGGACGAGCCGTTCTCCACCGGCAGCGCCTCCGCGGCTCCTCTCGTCGAGCGGATCGACGAGAGACTGTTTTCGGCCCGATGGGCTCCGCAGCCGCAGGGCGAAGGCAATCGCATCAAGGAGGCTTCCGCATGAGCGAGCGGCTCCGTGTTCTCGTCGTTTCGCATGGACATCCGGCGATGTCGCTGGGCGGGGCGGAGATAGCGTCCCACAGCCTGCACAAGGGCCTGAACACGCTGCCGGGCGTCGAGTCGATCTATCTCGCCCGCGTCGGCCATCCGGTCCCTCGCCACGGCGCCTCAGCACTGATGAGTCTGCGTCTTGCAGTGGACGAAGTGCTCTTCCATGCGGATGATTACGATCACTTCTTCCTGTCCAACGGGGATACGGAGGCGATCCGCCGCGACCTCCTGCGTTTCGTCGGCGATCTGTCGCCTCATGTCGTTCACTTTCATCACCTGATCGGCCTCGGAATGGAGGCGCTTTACGCTCTCCGGGAAGCGCTGCCGGAGGCGGTAATCATCGTCACCTTCCATGAGTATCTGTCGCTCTGCCACAATCACGGACAAATGGTGAAGCGCCCATCCGCCCAGCTCTGCAACAGCTCGTCGCCGATCAGTTGCCATGGCTGCTTTCCCGACATCCCGGTTTCCCGTTTCCTGAGGCGCGAGGAGTTTCTGCGCGGCATGCTCGGCCTTGCCGATGCCTTCATCTCCCCGAGCATGTTCCTCGCAAACCGCTATGTCGAATGGGGCATCGACGCGGAAAAGCTCTCCGTGATCGACAACGGCATCGTCATGGGCGAGGCCGCACCGGTACGTGATCTGCCGGTCCCGTCCGCCCGACGGAACCGTTTCGCCTATTTCGGGCAGATGACACCCTTCAAGGGCATCGACGTGCTGGTCGACGCGGTCTCGCGCGTGCCGGAAGAAATCTGGGGCGAGGACTCCTGCCTGATGATCTTCGGCGGTAATCTCGAGCGCCAGCCGACCGAGTTCCAGGAGCGCCTGAAGAAGCTCATCGACGACGCCGGGCGCCGGGTGCGTTTTTATGGCGCCTATCACAATGCCGATATGCCGAGGCTGATGCGCTCGGTCGACTGGGTCGTGCTGCCTTCGATCTGGTGGGAAAACTCGCCCGTCGTCATCCAGGAGGCCCTGCACCACCACAGGCCCATCATCTGTTCCGACATCGGCGGCATGGCCGAGAAAGTGCAGGACGGAAGGGACGGGCTCCACTTCCGTACCGGCAGCGCCCAGGATCTCGCCGACCGGCTGTCGGAAGTGCTGGGCAACCCCGAGGCATGGGACCGGCTGCACGCAACGCTGCGGCCTCCGACCGGCCACGTGGAATCGGCCCGGGCGCATGCCGATCTCTATCGTCGGCTGCTGGAGGACAGGCGGAGCTCTCTTGGTGCCGGGCAATATGAAGCGACGGCACAGGCCTTGGTCTAGCCGCTTGCGGCTCCACTCAAATTGACAGCTGCTCGGGAATTCCCATGCTCGTTTACGCCGACGAAAACCTGGAAGTGATCCATCTGCGAGGATCGTCGCCCTATCTTCTCGTCACCTTCAACGAGATGGAGATGCAGGCGAACGGCAGCCGCTTCTGGGGACAGCGGTTCTGCGAGAAAGCCGGCATCGCCGCACTCGGCTTCATCAGCCGGCGGCCGAACTGGTTTCCGGCGGCAAGCGTGGTCGCGGCGGTCGATGCTGCGGCGCCGATCCTTGCTGAAGCGCCGGAACGGATCCTCTACGGCCATTCGCAAGGCGGCTATGCGGCGCTGCGCTATCGCCGGCGTTTTGGCGCAAGCGTCGCCGTTGCTTTTTGCCCGCAGATCTCGATCGATCCGAAGACAGTACCATTCGACAACCGCTTCGTCCGCCACTTCGCTCCGGGACTCCACACGAACATGGCAATCGCCCCCGATCAGGCGGCCGGGCGCGCCTATCTGTTCTACGACCCCTTTCATGCCGTCGATCGCCGGCACGCGGAGCGGATCGCGGCGATACAGAGCCAGACGCATCTCATCCCCGTGCATATGACCGGTCACGGCACCGTTCGGGCCTTCACCGGGACGGCGCGCGCGCTTTCGCTCATCGAGGCTTGCCGCGCGGACGACCGCGCCGGTTTGCGCGCACTCGCCCGCTCGGCGCGGATCGGCGCCCCGATGCGCCCCTATCAGATCGCCATCGCGGCGATTGCTCGCCACCCTGCCTGGGCCGACCGGTGTCTTCGACGCTTCGGAAAAGGCTTTTCACCTGTGGAGCGGGTAAACTTTCTTTACCATCGGGCCAACCGCCACATCCGCGACGGCGCACTCGAGATCGCTCGCGACATGCTCGCCGAGGCCGTGGCGCTCCAGCCAGGCAATCTCGGCTTTGCCCGCCGCCTCGAGGAACTCGAAGGCCGCATCGCCCGCACGCGCGCCTCGACACGGGATGAGGAAACCTCACCACCTCTCTTCTCCCGCGCCGTGACATAGCTGGGCTTGTCTCGCCTGGTTGCGACATTCCTCGCCGCCAACAGACAGCCTTCGCCATATGGATCCATTGCAACCTGAGCGTGGTGCCGGTTAACCGGTACGCACGTTGCAATGGAGGAGAGGAAATCGATGGCGGGAGAACTGGAATTCATGAGCCGGGAGGTCGTTTCGGGCCGCCTGTCGAGGCGCGATTTTCTCGGGCGCGCGGCAGCGCTCGGCGTAACGCTCGCCTCGGCCCAGGTGCTGCTCGGCAATGCCGCGCGGGCGAGCGGCCCGGCCAAGGGCGGCATATTGCGGGCCGGGCTCGTCGGCGGCGAATCCACGAACAGCCTCGATCCGGCGACCTGGGCGAGCCAGGTGCCCTACACATTCGGCCGCTGCTGGGGAGAGCAGTTGCTCGAAGTTTCGCCGGCGGGCGAGATTGAGTATCGGCTGGCTGAATCCTACGAAGCGTCGAAGGACGCGAAGACCTGGGCGTTCACGATCCGCAAGGGCGTGACCTTCCATAACGGCAAGGAACTGACGCCCGCCGATGTCGTCGCAACGTTCGAGCGTCATGCCGACAAGAACTCGAAATCGGCTGCCCTGCCCTTCGTCCAGGAATTCGAGACCATCAAGGCAGATGGCGACAAGGTCGTCATTACGCTGCGCCAGCCGAACGCCGACATGCCGTTCATCGTCAGCGATTTTCATCTGATGATCCAGCCGAACGGCGGCAAGGACGACCCGACTGCCGGCATCGGAACCGGGCCCTACAAAGTCGTCGTCAACGAACCGGGCGTAAAGCATGTCGGCGAGCTGCAGGACGGCTATTGGGGAACGGCCGAGCGGGGCCATGCCGACCAGATCGAAATCACCGTCATCAATGACGCAACGGCGCGCACCGCATCGCTCCAGTCGGGCGGCGTGCACATCATCAATCGCATCGAACCGAAGATCGTCGCGCTCGTCAAACGCATTCCAGGGGTCACGATCCGCAACGTCCCCGGGAAGGGCCACTATGTCCTGATCGCCCATTGCAATAGGGCGCCCTTCGACAACAACGACCTGCGGCTGGCGCTGAAATACGCGGTGGACCGCGAGGAAATGGTGGCAAAGATACTCGCCGGCTACGGCACGGTCGGCAACGATACGCCGATGATCAAGGGCTACCCGCTGTTCGACGACGATATCGAGCAGCGCGTCTTCGATCCGGACAAGGCGAAGTTCCACTTCAAGAAGTCGGGCCATGACGGTTCGATCCTGCTGCGTACCTCCGACGTCGCCTTCCCCGGGGCAGTCGACGCCGCGCAGCTTTTCCAGGCAAGCGCCGCGAAGTGCGGCATCGATGTCGAGCTGAAGCGCGAGCCCGGAGACGGCTACTGGTCCGACGTCTGGAACAAGCAGCCCTTCAGCATGTCCTACTGGACCGGCCGGCCGACGCAGGACCAGGTCTATTCCATCGCCTATCTTTCAAAGGCGGAATGGAACGACACCCGCTTCTTCCGCGAGGATTTCGACAAGCTGATCTTTGCGGCGCGGGGCGAGCTGGACGAGACGAAGCGCAAGGTTCTCTATCGCGAGGCGGCAATGATCCTGCGCGATGAGGGTGGTGTGATCGCGCCGATGTTCAACAACTATATCGATGCCACCAGCGACAAGGTCGGCGGCTGGGTCGACGATCCGAACGGCGAGCTCATGGGCGGACATGCGCTGACCAAGTGCTGGCTCGCCGCCTGAGCGTGATCCTTGAAGCAGCCGGCGGCCGATGGCCGTCGGCCTCGCATCCCGCCGGCTCTAAACCTTTGAAACTGCGCACTTGCGGACGGAAACCGTCAGATAGTTTTCCTGGAAGTGCTCTAGGCGCGGCGGCGATGCAGCGAAAGCCATCCGTCCTCGACGAGGCGAGCCTCGACGTCGGTGTAATGCGACAGCATGATATGCGGCATCTCGGCCGCAGCGGCATGCGCCCCGGTGATGACGGCAACCTCGGCGCCCGCGGATTTGCCGGCGAGAACACCCGCAGGCGCGTCCTCGAAAACGAGGCAATCTTCGGCACGCACCCCGAGTCTCTCTGCCGCGAGCAGATAGCCCTGCGGGTCAGGCTTCCCGACCGAGACATCCTCACCGGTCACCATGTGGCGAGGCACCGGAATACCGGCCGCCTCAAGCCGGCGCGCGGCGAGTTCGAGCGGCGCCGACGTAACGATCGCCCACCTTTCCGGCGGCAATGTCTTCAGGAAGGTGACGGCGCCCGGAATTTCGACAATCCCCTCGACATCGGCAATCTCCGCCTCGGCAAGAATGCGCGCCTCCTGTTCCGGATCGACCGGCAGGCCCAGCGCGCGGATCGTATCGACGGCTCGCACGCCGTGGACGACCTTCATGAGCGCCACGGGGTCTATTCCGTTGCGGAGTGCCCAGGATCCCCAGACCCTTTCAACGACTGCCATCGAGTTGAGCAGCGTGCCGTCCATGTCGAAAAGGAGGGCGGCGAAATTCTTCGTGAAGATTGCGGAAGAGGACGTGTCCAAACCGTGTCCCTTGGATTTCGAGTTCACATGCCTTGCAGGTCGGCACAACTATAGCCTGACGCGGCGTTGCACAATGCTAAAGCAATTGCTTTCCGCACGCATCGCACTGCCCCGGTTGCAGGAACCTGTGACCTACCGAGGGGGAGTAGGATTAATCGTGTCGCGAACGGTCTGGCTCAACCGATACGGCAGACCGATACATTGAGCGCATCAGCGGGTTGCGCGTCTTATAAGACGCGCGGCGCTTTAGGAAACGTGTCGGAGGACTGCAATCTCTCCTCTCCTCATCCCTTATGTGGACGGCTCCCCCTTGCAAGTGTTTTTTGCAGATTTTTTGATCGGATCGCTTGCTTCCATATGTTCGGCCTTTCGGTGTGGCCGCACAGGGCCACTGG
>NZ_JBQEMS010000017.1:0-128428 GCF_052044265.1 Sinorhizobium sp. 22678
AGCGACGTATAATTGCGCCCTTCGGATCCGCTCCTTCGGAACGGCCGGGATCATTCACCAAAGCTTGCGCTTTGGCGATTGTAGGATTCACAGTAGTGCGTTCCGCGCTCACCTCCCTGAAACTGGCCTCGTATGACAGCTTTCTCACCCAAGGGAGACAGACGGAATGAAGAAGCCATCCTCCAAGATCCGCGACGAAATCGCCAAACTCCAGGAACAGCTCAAGGTCGCCGAGACCCGCGAAGCCGAGCGGATCGGTCGGATCGCGCTTAAGGCCGGGCTTGGCGAGATTGAAGTGGACGAGGCCGAGCTGCAGGTAGCCTTCGAGGAACTGGCGAAGCGGTTTCGCGGAGGTGGGGTTCGCACGACCGGAGGGAAGAGGGGGGCTGGCGTCGGCGAAAGCAGTACACCCTCCACGCAGAACGCGGCTGGCACGGCTGCGGGCGGGACTGCTGAGGCTTGAGCGGATGGCGCGCACAACCACATCCGACGCCCGCAAGAAGGACACGCGGGAAAAGATCGAACTTGGCGGCCTGATCGTCAAAGCGGGTCTTCGCCACGAGAAACGCGCGCTTCTGCTGGGCGCCCTGATCGAGCTGAGCCAACGGCTTAAGGCCGACGAGACCGTACGCCCGCGGCTGCTTGCGATCGGAGCGGAGGCCTTCAAGACAGATGGATAGGATCATGCTCTTCATCGTACCTGTCGCGCTGATGTTCCTGCTCACGATCGGATTGACCGGGATCGAACACTGGCTGTCCGGCTTTGGAAAGACGGAGGCTGCTCGGCAGACGCTCGGCCGCGCCGGCATTGCCCTGCCTTATGTCGCCGCGGCGGTCATCGGCAGTGTCTTCCTGTTCGCGAGCGCCGGCGCGATCAGGATCAAGACGGCAGGATGGGGCGTCGTTGCCGGCGGTGTAGCGACAATTGTTGTCGCCATCGTTCGCGAGGCAATCAGGCTGTCGGCATTCGGGAACCAGCTTCCGGCCGGCAAGTCGATCCTTTCCTATGTCGACCCCGCGACGCTGATCGGCGCGGCGGCGGCAGCGATGTCCGCCTGCTTCGCCCTACGTGTCGCGCTCGTCGGCAACGCGGCCTTCGCCAGTGCTGAGCCCAAACGCATACGCGGCAAGCGGGCGCTTCATGGCGAGGCCGACTGGATGAAGATGCAGGAGGCGGCCAACCTGTTTTCGGACGCTGGCGGCATCGTCGTCGGCGAACGATATCGGGTCGACAAGGACAGCGGAGGAACGCGCCCGTTTCGCGCTGACGATCCCGACACATGGGGCATCGGCGGCAAGCCACCGCTCCTGTGCTTCGACGGCTCGTTCGGCTCATCACATGGCATCGTGTTCGCCGGTTCCGGCGGCTTCAAGACGACGTCGGTGACGATCCCGACGGCGCTCAAATGGGGCGGCTCGCTGATCGTCCTCGACCCGTCGAACGAGGTTGCCCCGATGGTGTCAGTGCAACGAGGCAGCGCGAATCGGGATCTATTCGTCCTCGACCCGAAGAAGCCGGAGACCGGCTTCAATGCGCTTGATTGGATCGGGCAATTCGGCGGCACCAAGGAAGAGGACATTTCATCCGTCGCTTCATGGATCATGAGTGATAGCGGTGGCACACGCGGAGTTCGCGACGACTTCTTCCGGGCCTCGGCCTTGCAATTGCTGACGGCGATGATCGCTGACGTTTGTCTCTCCGGCCATACGGAGAAGGAGAACCAAACGCTTCGCCAAGTTCGCGCCAATCTCTCCGAGCCGGAGCCGCAGTTGCGCCAACGCCTGCAGGAAATCTACGACAATTCGGATTCGGATTTCGTCAAGGAGAACGTCGCGGCTTTCGTGAACATGACGCCCGAAACCTTCTCCGGCGTCTACGCCAATGCGATCAAGGAAACCCATTGGCTGTCCTATCCGAACTACGCCGCGCTGGTTTCCGGAAAGATGTTTTCGACGGGGGATCTTGCCGAGGGAAACACCGACGTCTTCATCAACATCGATCTCAAGACCTTGGAGACGCATGCGGGCCTCGCGCGCGTCATCATTGGCTCGTTTCTCAACGCGATCTACAATCGTGATGGGGCGATGCCGGGCCGTGCGCTCTTCCTCCTCGATGAGGTGGCGCGGCTTGGCTATATGAGGATCCTGGAAACCGCGCGCGATGCCGGTCGCAAATATGGCATCACGCTCGTCATGATCTACCAGTCGATCGGGCAGATGCGCGAAACCTATGGCGGTCGCGACGCCGCCAGCAAATGGTTCGAGAGTGCGAGCTGGATCTCGTTTGCGGCGATCAACGACCCGGAAACGGCGGACTACATCTCGCGCCGTTGCGGCATGACAACAGTCGAGATCGACCAGGTCAGCCGAAGTTCGCAGATGAAAGGATCGTCCCGGACGCGGTCGAAGCAGTTGGCCGCACGACCGTTGATCCAACCGCACGAGGTTCTTCGAATGCGAGCGGACGAGCAGATCGTATTTACGGCCGGGAACGCGCCGCTGAGATGCGGCCGCGCGATCTGGTTCAGGCGCGACGACATGAAATCCTGCGTCGGAGCGAACAGATTTCACACGCTCGGAAACCCACCCGATGCACTTCGGGTCGAGCCGGCGCGCAGCGCAGCGAGCAAGGCTGAACCAGAACAATGAAGAGTATCGGAGAAATCAGCGTGAGCGCCGCCCAAAGGGCGGGATTTCGGGAATTCTCGTCGTGCGAGGGCGGGAACAGCGCAGCCGCAGGAGCTTCAACATAGTGGCCCGAAGGGGAGGCGGGACCGACTGCGCCCCGCATCTCGCACTCCGCCTAAAGCGCCTTGTTCGTAAACGCAGATGAAACCGAAGCCGAGGTAGGTTGAGGCGAACAGGAGAGGACCGAGCCGCCTGCGCAAATCACTGACCGCGCGATCCTCTGCGCCGTGATCATCATTGCTACGGGAGGCTGGCTTGCCCTCGGGGGCGCTGGCAACCTCTCCGGAACTGCTAACTGCGGCTAGGACACCGACACCAGACTCGTTATCGACCGTGTTTTTGATCTGCGGCGCCGATCGCCATGTGAACTGCGCCGTCGACGGCCATACGTCTGGTTTGGTGGGGAGAAAATCGCGGATATCGGTCAGACATTTCCGGTCCTGTACGGCACCAGAAGAGCCGGAAGCGGCTCGATGCCCGCTTGCGGTTTCTCAATTCGGCCGGTTGGCCCCGCCTCCCGGCGGGGCCTCGCCCGGATCTCAGTCCCGGTTGGGGCGCGACCAGATCAGTTGGTAGCCGTCCTCGCCTTCGACTTCGGTGAGGGTTGCGTAGATCGGCGCGGGGAAGCTCGGGTCGTCTAGCTTGACCGAGAGGTAGTCGCGGTCCTGCTCGGACCGCTTCTGCCAAGCTGCACCGAGCTCGACGTTGCCGGCGTAGATGCGGAAGTGCGGGCCCTTGTCGGAGGGGTTTTCGATGCGGGCAATGCGAGCCTTGACGTTGAGGGCGAGCGTGCGGATCGAGCCGTTGAAGCCGCTTTCGGTGGAGTTGAAGGTGCCGATGGTTGCCATTGTGGTGTTCCTTTCGTTGGTTTCGGACCGCGCCCTTCGCGGCCTCGATGGCTGTCACAAGGATCGGGGACGATTGGGCCGCACCTGACAAGGCCGGAATGGAATGGAGGACGGCCGGGAGAAACTTTGTTGTTTCGGGAGGAATGAGCGCCTGAGCGCTCAGGGGAAGAAAGTTTTGTATGGCCGTTGCGGGAAGACGATCGAGGCGAAGCCGCTCTCCGATCAGACATGCCTCATCGAGCCCGAGGAGGACGTGGCCAATGCCGACGGATCAGAGGAACGCGGTGATGGCAACGTGCCACGGACTCGCCCAAGCGGAACATAGCATGTGGTCAAACCGTTGCTCTATTCCTATGTCCGGGCGCTGGTTCGGTGGCGACGGACCTGCCGGCTGGAGTTGCCTTCAATAATCAACCCGGTCTCGAGTGCTCGCGATTCGTCGCCTGGAGGATTCATGCGTCAGCAGACAAAGCCGTTTACCGTAGAAATCAAGCAATCCCGAAAGCTCAAACCGACCGACCGCACAACCTCGATCTGGGGCAAGCTGGACCTAACTCCAGATCAGGGCACGCTCACGGATAGAGAGCAGAGAGAGGTGTCGGCCGTTGGCGGCGACAACGACCGACTCTGAGATTTAGGCCGCGACTTTCTCATCTCAGCTACTCGCCGACAGTTGGCAAATCTTGAACGCAACTTCCAACGACTTTTCGAAGGCTGGTATCGGCAAAAATTCGTAGCGCGAATGGAAGTTGTAGGCGCCGGTGAAGAAGTTGGGTGTCGGTATTCCTCTGGCCGAGAGGACCGCGCCATCGGTGCCGCCGCGCATCGGAATCACCTTCTTCTCAATCCCTAGTTCCTCCATAGCGCTAAATAGCAGAGCGACGGCACGATCGTCACGAGCGAGGCTCGTGGAGATGTTTCGATAGGTGTCGGTGACCTGATACCGGACATTCCCGGTCGGATAGCGCGATCTCATCGCTTCCGCCACCTCGGCGATTTGGCGTTTGCGCCGATTGAAATCATCTGTGCCAAAATCCCGGATCAAAGCGGTCAGTGTGGCCCCGCTGTCGTTGGCGATGACGTCCTTGAACCAGAAAAATCCCTGGCGTCCTTCGGTGGATTCAGGCGTCTCCTCGCGGTGGAAGTGGGAGATGAAGTCCATCGCCATCAGCAGCGGATTAACGAGCGTTCCCTTCGCGGACATCGGGTGCGCACTGACGCCGGTGAGGACGATCTCGCAGGATGCGGCGTTGAATGTCTCCAGGACCACCTCGCCAAGTTCGCAGCAGTCGATCGTGTAAGCAAAATCACAAGGGAAGCGGGAGAGGTCCATCGCCTTGGCGCCGCGCATTCCGATTTCCTCGTCCGGGACGAAGGCGACAAAGATATCGCCGTGGCCAACCTGCTGATCAAGCCGGGCAAGCAGCGTCATGATGACGGCGATGGCGGCCTTGTTGTCCGCGCCGAGGACACTGGTGCCGTCACCAGTGATGATGTCATTCCCCTCCCACCCAAGAACTTCCGGATGTTCGGCGACCCTGAGCCAGATGTTTTCCTGGCGATTGAGGCAAAGGTCTTTGCCTTCGAAGCGGAGGATTTGCGGGCGGACGAAGGGCGAGAGGCCGACATCGACGGTGTCGAGATGCGCGATGAAGCCGATCGGTGGGACCTCAGGCCTGTTGCCACGCTTGACTCCCGTCACGATGGCATGCTCGTCGACCAGCACGTCGTTCAGGCCAATTGCGCGCATCTCGTCGGCGAGCAGGGCAGCGAGTGCTGCTTGTCCGGGCGAGGACGGCAAGGATTGGGAGCGGCCGTTGCTTTGACTCTCGATCGCGGAATAGCGAAAAAAGCGGCTGATGAGTTCTTCCCTAACTTCCATGTTGTCCATCCTCGTCCTGAAGAGATTCCCGCTCTTGTCGTCGGCGTTTTTTGGCTGAGATGGGTCGGCCCGCTCCGCTGCCCGCTGTCGTGGTGGACTGCGGAGTTAACCAGCAAGCCCTTTGGTACGGCGCTCTACAGGCTAAAACCTGATGACACCGACCCCGCCGGAAATCTCGACGTCGACGCCGAATCTCGTCGATTGTTCGGAAAATCGGCGCAATATCCGTTCGGCGCTTTCGCCTGCTGCTAGATGCGGCGCCAGGCGATGCTCCAGCACCCCATCAGCCAGCGCTTCATCGCCTCCGATAATGACGGGGTGAAGCGTGATCTCGATTAAACCGTTATCATCACCGAACGAGCAAAGGCCGATGACGCTCTCCCAGACTTCGGGTGCCGTCCAGGTCGACTTCTCGGAACGCACGTGGAAAATGAAATTCCCGAGGCTGTAGAAGATCGGCCGGCCCCGGTGGATCTCCATCGGCTGGAGGACGGGCGCACCGTGGCTCACGAACATATGAGCACCCGCATCGATGCATCGTTTGGCAACGCCACTCACCCAGTCGGGGACCTGATACCAGTCGGACGCCCAATGGTGATGGTGGAGATAGGCGATCACCAGAGATCCGTCCGCGGCCGTAGCCGCGATCGCGGCGAGATTCCCGGCGAGATCGGCCTCATCGATCTTGACGCTGCGTCCGAACCTTTCCGATCGCGTGAAGACCGCACGCGAGATGCCGATTTCGGATTCCGGGGCGAGGCGCGGCGGATCGTCCGGCTGACTGTCGTTGGTGAGATCGATAGCGGTATACCCAACCTTGTCGCGAATAGCCCGGATTTGATCGAACGCGGTCTCGTCGACCTCGATGACCTGGGACAGCCGAAGCCGATTGACCCCCGGGCGTCCTGGGCGATTGTCCTCGGCGTCGGCCGCGTACATGAAATTCGGACCGGGGCCGCCGTCCATCGCCACGATCGCCACGCGCCGTCCACCAATCATTCCGGTGCCTGCCCGTGAGGCTTGCGCGCGGTCACGGCCGAGGCCGGCATGGAGGAAGGCTCGCTTCTCCACCTCCTCGAGCGTCGAGAGCACGCCGGATGGGCCGAGGTCGAACGCATGGTTGTTCGAAAGCGAAAGCGCGCGGAACCCGATCGCACGAAGGCTGTCGAGAACGGCTGGATCGCTGCAGCCGAAGAAGGATCCCTTAAGTGGCCACCCGCCGTGGCTCCCAAGGATGGTCCCTTCGAAGTTGGTGAACGCGAGATCCGCCTGATGCAGGAGAGACTGAACCTCACGGAAGGCCGGGGCAGGGATGTCGCGGATGTCGTGCTTGATAAGCGATTGGCCAGTCACGGCCAATGTGAACCTGTCATTCATGGAGTCACCCTCGGTGGCGATACGTGTTTCAAGAATTGGTGGTTCGGGGCTGGGCCCATTCGTTGAGACGCCGGCGCAGCTCAGCATCTGAAGCGGTGCGGTCGGGCGTTGATGAGCGCGCGCGTGTAGGGATTGTCGGATCGTGAGAAGATGAAATCGGATGGTCCGAAATCCTCGACCCGGCCATCCTTGAAGATGTAGACGGAACTGCACATCTCCTGGACGATGGCGAGGTCGTGGGAGATGAAGATCATCGTCATCTCGCGCTCGGCGATGGTGTCCTTCAGAAGTTGGATGATCTCGGCCTGCACCGACACGTCGAGTGCCGATGTCGGTTCGTCCGCGACGATGATCTCAGGCGCCGCGAGCAGGGCCCGCGCGATGCAGACGCGCTGCCTCTGACCGCCGGAGAGCTGGTGCGGATAGCGGGCGAGCAGGCTGCGAGCGAGCCCCAACCGATCCATCATCGCCGCTGCGTCCGTCGGTTCTTCCCCGGCGGCGAGCTTCGCGCCGAAGCGGATGCTTTCGTCGAGCGTTTCGGCGATGGTCATGCGGGGGTTCAAGGACGCGGAAGGATCCTGGAAGATCATCTGCACCCGGCCGAGGAGGCCGTTGCGGCGACCGCCTCTGGAAACGTCGAATTCGCTGGCACCGATCCGGATCCTGCCCGCAAGCGCCGTATCAAGGCCGGCGATGATACGGCCGAAGGTCGTCTTGCCGCTTCCGCTCTCGCCGACAACGCCGGTGATCGTGCCGCGTGGCAGTTGGAGGCCAACGTCATGCAAGCCGAACTTTGGCTTGCTTCGGCCAAAGCCCCACGCAAAACCCTGCTGCGCGAATTGTTTCGACACGCCGTCGGCGACGAGAAACATCGGCGCCTTGTCGTCTCCGATCGAGGAAACACTTCGGCGGCATCCGTCGTCCGCGCTGGTTGTCAAAGCGGTGACCCGGAGCCTCGGAACGGCGGCGAGCAGTTTGCGTGTGTACTCGTGGCTGGGCTGATCGAGAATGGTGGACGTGCGGTCCGCTTCCACCACCTGTCCTTTGCGCATCACCAGGACCCGATCGGTGATCTCGGAGATCACGCCCATGTCGTGAGTTACGAGGATGATGGAAACGCCCGTTTCGTCTACAAGGTTTCGAAGTAGTCCGAGGATCTGCTTCTGGACGGTCGCATCGAGCGCCGAGGTCGGCTCGTCGGCGATGATGATGTCGGGAGCGCCGGCAAGAGCAATCGCTATGACGATGCGCTGCCTTTGTCCTCCGGAGAACTGGTGCGGGTAGTTGCGGTATCGTCGCTCCGGCTCCGGAATTCCGACACGGGCAAGGAGATCGAGGGTGCGAGCCCGCGCCTCACGCCTGGAAAGTGAGCCGTCGACCGCAAGGCAGGTTTCCTCCACCTGGGCACCGATGCTCATCAGCGGATCGAGGGAGGCGGTGTGGTCTTGGAAGATCGCTGATATCCGACGCCCTCGAAGCGCCTCGCGCTCATCGGGCGTCATGGTGTGGATCGCCTGACCATTGAACTCGATCGTCCCGGACGTCTGCTGGAGCTCGGGCGAAAGAAGGCCGAGCACGGCATTGCCGAGCGTCGACTTTCCGGCTCCCGACTCGCCAATGATGCCGAGGATCTCGCCGCGTCCGAGTTCGAAACTCACGTCCGACAGTATTGTCGTCAAGCCGTCACCCGAAGCGTGGCGAAGGCCAAGGTTCTCAACCCGCAACAGGGGTGTCGTCACGTGTTCCACTGTCATAGCGAATGGTTCCTTGGATCGAGGCTGCGTCGAACGTCTTCACCGACGCGATTGATGCTTGCGATCAGACCGAAGAGGGCGAGCCCCGGGAACAGGCTGATCCAGTATTGACCGGTGAGAAGATACTGGAACCCGTTTGCGACCGCGGAGCCGAGCGAGGGCTTGTCGATCGGAACGCCCAAACCCAGGAAAGAGAGGGTCGCCTCGAGTGCGACGGCATGGCCGACCTCGATCGGGATCAAGGTTACGGCCGGCGCGATGCTGTTCGGAAGCAAGTGGCGGAAGATGATCCGCGACGTCGGCAGCCGCATCAATCGGGTCGCATCCATGTAGGGTTTGTTCGCCTCGCTCAAGGCAACGCCGCGCGCGATCCGCGCATAGGTCGCCCATTGCGCAATGATCAACGCCAGAATGATCCGGTCCACGCCCGGGCCGAGCGTGACGATGGCGATGAGCGCGATCAGGATCGTCGGCACGCTGAGCTGCAGGTCGACGAGCCGCATGATCGCGACATCGACCCACTTGCCGAAATATGCGGCGCTGACACCGGCCGTCAGCCCGACCAGCGCGGCGATCGCCGCGCTGGTGATCGACACCACCAGGCTGATGCGCAGGCCATAGAGGATAGTACTGACGATGTCGCGGCCGAGCCCGTCCGTCCCGAGCAGGTATAGATAGCCGCCGCTACCGAGCGTGCCCGGCGGCGAGGACGCCTCCCATCCGTAGATCTGCAACGGATCGTAGGGATTCTGTGGTGCGATTGCCGGTGCCGCGATAGCAAGCAAAATGTAGCTCGCAAGCAGCACCTTGGACGCGGTCAGGACCGGTCCATGCGGACGCTTTCGGAGCGCCCTCAAAATTTGAGCTTTCATGACGGGGTCACCTTTCACGAAGACAGGCGCACGCGCGGATCGAGCACGGCATAGAAGAGGTCGACCAGGGCATTCAGCGCGACGAACGCGACCGAGATGAAGGTCAGTGTTGCCATCACCACCGGGCGGTCGAGGAGCTGAATGGAGTCGATCAAGAGCTTGCCGACGCCAGGCCACGAGAAGATCGACTCCACCACCACGGCAAAGGCGAGCATGCCGCCGAACTGCAGGCCGATGATCGTCACAATCGGCACGCTGATGTTCGGGAGGGTGTGCCGAAACAGAATCCTATGCGGGGAGAGCCCTTTGGCGCGGCAAAACCGCGTGTAGTCCAGGCTTTCGACTTCAATCGTTCCCGATCGTGAAAGGCGGGCGATGAGAGCGATGTTCGGTATCGCCAGCGCCAATGCGGGAAGCACGAGGTGCCACAGTCCGTCGCCGGTGAAGATACTCCATTCCTGCCCCAGAAAACTTGCGGTCGAGCCTCTGCCACCGGATGGGAACCAGCCTGTCAGGATGGCGCCGACGAGGATCAGCATCATCGCCAGCCAGAAGGATGGAACGCTCAGCGCCGACACGCTCGCCTTCAGGACGGTCCGATCGAATAGGGTTCCGCTCCGTCGGCCGGCAACGAGGCCGAGCCCCGTTCCAAGCGGTGCCGCTATAAGCATGGCGACAGACGCGAGTTCCAGCGTTGCCGGCAGCTTGGCCATAACCAGCTCGAAGGCCGGCAGATGATAAATGTAGGAGGTGCCGAAGTTTCCGCTGACCACATTGTCGATAAAGACGAGATATTGCCTCCAGATCGGTTGATCCAGTCCGAGCGCGATTGTCGCCCGCCTGATATCTTCTGGCGTGGCGGTTTCGATGTTGACCACGTTGAAGACCGGATTGCCGACGCTGTGGATGCCGATAAATCCGATCAACGACATGACGATGAGGAGCAGGAAGGCTTGCGACAGCCTTCCCAATGCAACTGAAATCATGCCCATGGTCGCTTACTCCACTGCCGCAAGCGTCTGCATCGCGGTCGTCCAGCCGCGGGGATGCATCACATAGGAGCCGACCCGTGGGCCGTAACCGACGATGTGATGGAAATGGTAGAGCGGTATGATCGGCTGGTCGGCCATAACGAGTTCCGTGGCTTGCGCCAGCGCTTGGTACCGCTCCGGCCCCACCTCAATGCTCTCCGCCTCGGCGAGCATCGCGTCGAAGGCATCGTTTTGATAGTTCCCGAAGTTCAGGGCACCGGTTCCGCGCTCGCGGTTCGGGGATGCCAGCAGGGTATGGAGGATGATATCGACCGCCTCGCCGGACGTGCCGCCGTACCAGACGGCGTAGTCGCCGGCGGCACGTTTGGTATTGAAGACCGAGAACGGAGCGGCTGATGGCTGGGCGTTTACGCCGATACGGGCCCAGCTTTGGGCGATGGCTTGAAGGCTCTCGGCGTCACCGGGGTAGCGTCCGGCGGGCCCTGCAAGAACGAGGTTGAAGCCGTTCGGAAGGCCTGCCTTCGCAAGAAGGGATTTTGCCTCGTCATAGTTGGGCGTCCCTGGCACCAAATTTGCCGAGGTGCCCGGCAGGCCATTGGGAAAGACCTGAGCCGCAGCCGTGCCATAGCCGGCGAGGATCTTGTCGACCAAAATGCCCCGGTCCGTCGCCATCGCAAGCGCACGGCGAACCAGAGGGCTCTTGAATGGATTGGCGATTGGTTCGCCCGACTTGCCCGTCACGCCCGGAAGTGTCTCCCGCGACACGTCGAATTGCACGAAGTTGACGCGCGCGGCACCCACGCTTGCAATCCTGGCGCCGCGCTCCTTCAACGAGGCGACGTCGCGCGCCGGAATGGCATCCGCCAGATCAATCTCACCTGTGCTGAGTGCCGCAACGCGGGCGGCCGGGTTCTCGATGACCCGGAACATCACATCGCGCCAGGCGGGCTTGCCGCCCCAGTAGTCGTCGTTCCGAACAAGCCTCAGGCTCTCGCCGGAACGCCAGCTTTCGAACCGGTAGGGACCGGTACCGACGGGAGAGTGGCCGGCATTGAGATCCTCCGTTGTCTCGAACCCCTCGAAGGGTCGGTTCATCACAAAAATGGAGGAGAAGAAGAGTGGCAGATTGGGGACCGGGCCATTGGTCTCGATGAGGACGGTGAGGGAATCGGAGGCCGAGACCGACTTGATGCCGCTCACATAGGAGCGAAAGCCGCCGCTAGGCGGTTTGAGGAAGTCACGGATGCGCTCGATCGTGTATACGACGTCGTCCGCGCCGAACTTTGAGCCGTCATGAAAGCGGACGTTGTCGCGGAGCTTAAACTCCCATTGCTTCTCGGACAGTGGCCGCCAGGAGGTGGCAAGGCCAGGCTTCAGCTCGAGATTCTCGTCCTGATAGACCAGCCGCTCGTAGATGTGGGAGAGCAGCGAGGTGTTCTCGTTGAGATTGGCATAGTGCGGATCGAGCGTCATCAGCTTGTAGGACGTGGCGATCCGAAGCTCCGCGGTTTCCTGTGCCTGCGCCGACGTCATCGACGGAGCACTCCCGAGGAAGATTGAGATCAGAATCGCTGAAAGCAGGCGTGGACGAAATTGGCTTCCCAGTTTCATTTGAAGTTCCTTGTTTTTCGTCTTTGGTAGTGTCGGAATGCCGCGTTGGGGCAGGCTCTAACGCGTGATTTCCAAGGCGAAATGCTCTGAAAGAGCGCGGTGCGCATGTCTTTAGCTCGCCCGCAATCCCGGGATCACGCGTGTGGTTGGACCATCCCCGGAGACTCGGGTTGGAATTCGGGCGCCGACAGGCGATTAGGTGCGCTCGCAACAGAGGCGATATCGATCTTCAGGAGGTCGGCAATGACGGAGCGGATTTGCGGCCAGGGATCTTCTTGGCTTGTGGGGGAGGGTTGCCACTTGGTGATGGCAGCGTGGAGCTTTGCCGTTGCCCCGGCAATCGATTGCGCCGGTGTCCTCCACAGGGCTTCCGCCGCCTCGTCCTCCGCGACGGATGCACGATCTTCAGCTTCGAGAGCCTCGTCGTAGGCTCGCGAACCTGCGGTTTGCTCAAGCGGTGGCGGCAAAACAGCCGGAAAGAGCGCTCTTTCGAGCTGCTGCTGGCGCAAACTAGATTCGCTCAAATGCTGCCAAGCTTTGCACCATTGCTGCCAGACCGCGAGCGCGGGATCGTCGTTCCACGCATGCGAAGGCAGGGGCTTCGTCGTGGCAAAGTCGGGAATTGTGGGTAACGACGCGGCTATGAAGGAAAGAATATCTCCCCGGGTGACCGTAGACAAAGTTCTGCTATTGTCGGAATCAGCCATGATCCGAGCTCCCGTAAGCTTGGTTGTGGTCAGGCTGTGCCCGGTGCTCGCAACACCAGGTACAGCCGTTTGACTGTTCATCCCTATATAGGACAACCACAACATGCGCAACCAAAATCACCATGGCATGGTGATATGAAAGGGATCCAGTGCAAATTGGCTCGGGTTGCTTTGGGCTGGGGAGTGCTTGAACTCGCAAAGGCAGCCAATGTCTCGACACAGACAATTACACGTCTCGAGCGGGGCGATCAGCTCCGACCTTCGACGCTGGAACGCGTCCAGCGTGTACTGGAACAGGCGGGGATTGAATTCATCCCCGAAAACGGCGGTGGCGCCGGTATTCGTTTCAAACAACCGACTCAATAAGCCCGCATCTTACTTACAACCTGCGCTGCGACCGTAACGATTGAACGCGGCGCAAGTTGTGCCCAGCGGAGATGATATCCCGGGAGATGGTGTAGCTGACGGGGTGGCCATCAGTGTTTTTCGGGTAGGGCCGGGTTGTTGACGCCCAACCTGATGAAAAGACCGCCGATGAGGACTAGATGATCAACCTGCGCTCGCTTGTTGAGAAGAGTGCGGACGCGGATTTGCGGCGCGAGACATGACGAACGCAGGCCGAAACAGACTCCCGCTGTGGGTGGTGAGCGGAAGTCTGTCGAGAGGGGGTTAAGAGGCCGCTATGCGCCGTCATCTCAGGCGTTCCATGAGCGAGGGTTCAAGCCTGGAAGGCCTTGATACGGCGAGGCGTCCTCCGGCCTTTAAGCTTGACAGAGCCTACGCACGACGCTTCGGGCAAGGTGCAGTGCCTTCTAAAGTGTTGCCAGAGCCAAGGCGGCGCAGTCGGACACTTCTCGCGCAGACCCCGCGAGCTCTCCTAGCTCCCGATACAATTCTGGCTCGCCCTTACAGCGCTCGTCAATTCAATCGCCGACCGGAAGAGCCATCGAACACATGAAGAGCGTCTGGGTTTGGCCGCACGTGGATCAGATCGCCGACGCTGATGGTACTCTCGCGGGGAAACTCTACCGTCAGCATACGCGCGTCGCTGGTTTCCAGGTAGCCATAAGTCTGGCTGCCCAATCGCTCAGCCACAGCAAGTTTTCCGCCGAACCATGCTTCTTCTGGAGCGCAGACGACAAGATCCTCGGGGCGGATTCCAACGGTTGCGGTCGCGGCTCGCGGTTCATGTGCGGCCTCGTTCCCAAGCTTGATTGTGCGGCCCTTCAGCCGAACTGCGACCTCATCGCCATGGGTGACGACTTCCGCGGAGATAGTGTTCATCGTCGGGCTGCCAATGAAGCGGGCCACAAAAAGGCTGGCTGGACGGCGGTACAGCTCCAGCGGCGGACCCACCTGCTCGACGCGCCCGGCATTCAGCACCACAATGCGGTCCGCAAGCGTCATCGCCTCGACCTGGTCGTGCGTGACGTAGACTGTGGTCGCCTTCATGCGGTTATGGAGCTTTGCGATCTCCAGCCGCATTTCTACCCGCAGCGATGCATCAAGGTTCGACAGAGGTTCATCAAAAAGGAAAGCGGAAGGCTCCCTCACGATGGCGCGGCCCATGGCGACGCGCTGGCGCTGACCTCCCGATAGCTGGGCAGGCCGACGGTCGAGAAATGGTTGGATCTGAAGGATCTCGGCCGCCTGCGCCACGCGCTGCCTGATCATCGCTTCGTCAGCCCTGCGCATCTTGAGTCCGAATGCCATGTTCTCGCGCACGCTCATATGCGGGTAAAGGGCATAATCCTGGAACACCATCGCGATGTCTCGCTGGGATGGCGGAAGCGCGTTCACCAGCTTTCCTCCAACATCGAGTCTGCCTCCGGAAATCTCCTCAAGCCCGGCAATCATGCGCAGTAGAGTAGATTTGCCGCAGCCGGAAGGACCTACGAGAACGAGGAACTCACCACTTGCTATGTCGATATCAATGTCATGAATGACCTGTAGCGAGCCATAGGATTTCCGGATCTGCGCCAAGCTGATTGCCGTCACGGTTTGGTCCTCCAAAAGGTCAGCTTTCACCCTTGACCTTCATTATCGATATCAATATCAATAATCGCAGGCAAGATGGTTGGCAACTCCGCGGACGCACATGAAGTACTTTTCGGCCAAGTCACATTCGCGAGACGCAAAACCGGCGAAGTCGGCGGCCGCATTCAACGCGCTCAAGCGGGACATCATGCTCGGAGTGCTTCCTGCTGGCGCGTCACTGACGGAACTTGATCTTGCCGCCCATTTCTCCTGCAGCCAGGGAACCGTGCGCGAGGCGCTGCTGCAATTGCAGGAGGAGGGGCTTGTGCGTCGGCAGGGCCATCGGGGCACGCAGGTTTCTGAATGTACTGAAGCCGAAGCGGTGGAGATGTTCCGCGTGCGCCAGCAGATCGAGTGCAGCGGCATTCTGCGTGCGCTGCAGATGCCGAGCCGTACGCTTGTTGCCGATCTAAAGGCTTTGTTCGCTGAGATGCTGCAGGCGGCGACCGTTGGCGACGAGCTTGAGCTCGCCTCTCTCGACCGCGATTTCCATCGTCGCATCTTTCAAGATGCTCAACTCCCCGCGCTGGACCCGATCTTGCACCGCTGCCTGGTGCACAATCACCGCTTCAAGATTTCACGCAGCACCAGTCCCCGCGATCTTGTCGCAACAGCGCAGCGTCACGGCTCGATCATTGAAGCGGTGGAGAGTGGGTGCGTGGAAAGGGCGAGTGAAGCACTTCGGCACCACATCGCGACCATCGTGGACCTCGGTCCCGACGTTTTCCCGGATGCGAGCCAATGAACGCGGCTCCCCACATGTCCCGGCTTTCCCCCGAAATGGCGGCGCTCCTTGACCGCGTCGCGCGAGAAACGGGCCCGCAACCGGATCCGACGACGCTGCCTCCTGCGCAGGGGAGGGCGCTGACTGCGCAGGGCAATCGCCGCTGGAACCGCGATCTCCCCGAGATGGCTGCTGTGGGCGACGCCTGGGTCGACGCGGATGAAAGCCTTGGCTCTGCGCGCGTGCGGCTGAAGGTTCTCGTGCCGCCAGATCATCGGCCGGGTGCGGTCATCTTCGTGCATGGCGGCGGTTTCGCGTTTTGCAGCCCCGAGACCCATGAGCGCTGTGCGCGGGTCCTTGCGCTGGAGTGCAGCCTGCCAGTGCTGCTGCCGGACTATCGGCTGTCGCCCGAATATCCTTATCCCGCGGGCCTGATGGACGTTGTCGCAGCGTTCCGCTCCGCCTTTGCCGTCACCGGCGCCTTCCGCGTCGGTCACGGCCCTCTCATCCTTGCGGGCGACTCGGCGGGTGCCAACCTGGCGCTGGCCGCCACGCTTCACGAGCAAGCCGCAGCGAAAACCGCTGCGGCCGGCGCACTGCTTTTCTATGGAACCTATGCTGGCAGTTTTCGTACGCAATCCTACCGCGATTTCGAGAATGGACCGGGTCTGACGACCGCAAAGATGCAACGCTATTGGCACTGGTATGTCGGCCACCGAGATATGTCAGCCGACCCCTTGGCCTGTCCGCTCGTCGCTTCGGACGAAACACTGAAGGCCCTGCCGCCACTTCACCTGATGGCCGCAGGTGTAGATCCGCTGCTTTCCGACAGCATCCTGCTGCACGCTCGCCTCAAGAGCCTCGGGCGCAGCGATACTCTGACGGTCGTGCCGGGTGTTACGCACGGCTTTCTGCAGAATACCTGCGATCTGGCTGCCGCGCGGGAGGCGCTGGTGGCCGCGGGGGTGGCGGCAAAACGAATGGCTGCCCGCAACTGACTTGGGTTTTCAGAGGAGGAGACAATGAAAAACTGGAAGAAACTGGCAATCGGCGCTGCGTTCGCAACGTCGCTTCTCGCAGGCACTGCATCGGCGGAAACTGTCCGCTTCTGGTATCACTTCGACAATCCCGAAAATCCGATGGATGATCTCGTCGCCAAGTTCGAGGCCGCCAATCCGGGCATCGAGGTCGAGGCGGAAAACGTTCCTTGGAACAGCTATTACGATAATCTCTACACCGCGCTTGTCGGGGGCAATGCCCCGGATGCTGCCATGGTGAAGCTGTTTGCGCAGCCGCGTCTCATCGAAATGGGAGCGCTGGAGCCGATCGGCGAGCGCATCGATGCCTGGCCCGGCAAGGCGGACCTGCTCGACAACCTGCTGGAACTCAACAAGGGTCCGGACGGCCAGCAGTATTATCTACCGATCCAGTACGTCGTGCTTTATCTCTATTATCGCGCCGACCTCTTCGAGCAAGCGGGCCTAAAGCCGCCTGCGACCTGCGAGGAGTTGCGCGACGCGGCAATAAAGCTCACCAAGGCGCCTGAGACCTACGGCTTCGGCCTGCGCGGCGGAAAGGGTGGATGGGACCAGTGGGGCGCCTTCGTGCTCTCGCAGGGCGCCAAGCTCGAGTCCGGCGGCCTGACGACGCCGGAGGCGATTGCCGCCAATCAGTGGCTGATCGATCTCTTCCAGAAGGACAAGGTCATTCCGCCATCGGCACCGAACGATGGCTTCCAGGAAATCACCGGTGCCTTCAAGAATGGGACGACGGCGATGACGATCCATCACATCGGCTCTTCCAACGACATGGTTAAGGCGCTCGGCGACAAGGTCTCCGCCGTGCCGGTGCCGGAATGCGGCGGTGGACGCTGGACGTCCTACGGCGATGAGTCCTTGGCGATCTTCACTTCGTCGGAGGTGAAGGATGCGGCGTGGAAGTGGATATCCTTCCTGGCCGAGGGCGACAACAACGTGGCCTTCAACAAGGCGACCGGCCAGATGACTGTGACGAAGAGTGGCGCAGAAAATTGGACGCTGCATGAGCGTCGTTTCGTGGACGCGACAGTTCAGTCACTGCCGTTCGCCCATGTGCTGCCGCAGAACACGGCGACGTCGGAGTTCGTCAATACGGCCTGGCAGACGGCGATGCAGCAAGCGCTGACCGGCCAGATCACCTCCGAGCAGATGATGCAGCAGCTCGAGGCGCTATTCGCGCAGCAGTAGCCCCCCGGAGCGAGCAGTCTGCGCACGCTCCACCCTTGCCATCCGCCCGCCCGAACCTCAGGGCGGATGGCTTCCGAATGCCAACTGCCGGGAACGACCGCATGACCGCGACAACCGCTCCATCTCCGACGACGCCTGCCATTCCGACGCCCTGGAGCGTGCGGCTGATGCCATACATGCTGCTGGCGCCGGCCGTGGTCGTCACGCTGTTCATCGTCTTCTTTCCCATGGCCCAGGCGGTCTTCACCAGTCTCTACGATCTTGTCCTGTGGAAGCCGAACGCCAGCCGTTTCGTCGGGTTCGGGAATTATGTGAAGCTCTTCGCCGATCCCGTCTTCTGGACTGCGCTCGGCAATACCGCCATCTGGATCGGTCTGACAGTGCCGCTTCAGATGGGGCTCGGCCTGTTGACTGCGCTGTTGCTCAACCGGGAATTCCCCTGGCGGGGACTTGCGCGCGCCCTCATCATCATTCCGTGGGCCCTGCCGAGCGTGGTGATCGCGTTGATGTGGCGCTGGATCTACGATCCCAATACGGGCGTCTTAAACGATATCCTCATCTATCTCTCCGTCGTGCAGTCCGCCGTGCCGTGGCTTGCCGATCCGAATCTAGCGCTTTATGCGATCATAGCGACGCTCACCTGGCAGGGCTTTCCCTTCTTCGCCGTCATGATCCTTGCCGGCCTCCAGGGAATTCCACGGAGCCACTATGAGGCCGCGTCCATCGACGGCGCCTCCCCATGGCGCCAGTTCGTGCACATCACGCTGCCTGGCATCGCCCCGGTGCTGGCGACGGCGGGACTGCTTCGCGTCATTTGGGTCGCCAATTCCATGGACGTCATCTTCGTCATGACCGGCGGCGGCCCGGGCTATGCAACCCATACCCTGCCGCTCTACGCCTTCGTCCGCGCCCGCCAGAACCTAGATTTCGGCTACGGCACGACGATCGCCGTGACTTTCACGATCCTGCTCGGCGCGATCGTCGCCGTCTATCTTGCCCGTACCATGCGGGAGGTTGAGCGATGAACAGACCCTCCACGTTCCGCCGTATCCTCACCACCGACCTGCCGGTACTCTTGATGGTGCTCTTCGCCATGGGGCCCTTCGTCTGGATGGTGCTGACTTCGCTGACGCCGACGGAGGCGCTGAACGCCACCGGCGTTTCCGTCTCCCCCGCCGGCTGGAGCCTAGACAACTATGTGCGCCTGCTCCAGCAGACCTCCTTCCTCGACAACATGCTCGACAGCCTGATCATAGCCTGCGGCACAGTGGTGCTCGGCCTTGCCGTCGCGGTGACGGCGGCCTACGCCTTTTCGCGCTTCCGCTTTGCGGGCCGTAAGCTTCTGATGTTGCAGTTCCTGCTCATCAACATGTTCCCGATCGTGCTCCTGATCCTGCCGCTCTTCGTGCTGATGCGGAAGGCTGGCATTCTCGACACCCATTTCGGCCTGATTCTCGCCAATGCAACGGTCGCCATTCCCTTCGCGGTCTGGATGCTAACGAGCTATGTCGGCGCGATCCCGAAAAGCCTTGACGAGGCGGCGATGATCGACGGCTGCTCGCGGCTGACGGCATTGCTCCGGGTCGTGCTGCCACTCACGATACCAGGCATTATTTCCACTGGCATCTACATCTTCATCACGGCCTGGAATGAATATCTCTACGCGCTAACGCTCGGCGGCAGGAACGTCCGGCCGGTCACGGTGGCGATCCAGACGCTGATCGGAGAATACCAGATCGAATGGGGCCTGCTTGCGGCGGGCGCCGTCGTCGGCGCGATGCCGGCCACCATCCTTTTCCTTCTCGTGCAGCGCCGCCTGATCGGCGGGCTGACCCAAGGCGCGGTGAAGGGCTGAACCGAGTGAAAGAGGACAGACAATGAATCCCGTCGGGTTGATCTCCATGCAATATGCGCGGCCGTTTACGTCGGAGCATTTCCCGCTGTTTTCCGAGATGAAAAGGCTCGGCTACGATTTCGTCGAGCTTCTTGTGCCTGAACCGGGCGAGCTCGACCTGGAGGAGGCGCGCCATGCCCTCGAGGCTGCCGAGCTCCAGGTCGTTCTCGCCGCCCGCGTCAACCTGCAGCGCAATCTTTCGTCGGATGATCCGGGCGCGCATCGCGCCGGCGTCGACTACCTCAAATATGCGGCCGATTGCGCCGCAGCTCTCGGCGCCACGATCGTTGGCGGCCCGCTCACGGGCAACCCGCTCGTCTTTGCCGGTCGGCCGCCGCAGCCGGTGAGCGAGGAGGAGCGCTTTTCCCGCAAGACTCGCTGCGTCGCGGGCCTGAAGGAAGCGGGCGATCATGCTGCCAGATTGAACGTCGTACTGGCGGTCGAGCCGCTCAACCGGTTCGAAAGCGACGTGCTCTGCACCACGCAGCAGGCGATTGAACTGCTCGACGCTGTCGATCATCCAGCCATCCAGCTCATGCTCGACACGTTCCACATGCACATGGAGGAAGCCTCCATTGCCGAGGCGATCCGACTCGGCGGAAAGCGCGTCGTGCATTTTCAGGCCAACGAGAACCACCGCGGCTTTCCCGGTACCGGGGCGACGGATTGGGTCGAGGTATTCCGCGCGCTCCATGATATCGGTTATGGCGGCCCGATCTCGCTCGAGCCCTTCCGTCGCAACGACGATCGCTTCGGTGTTCCCTTTGCGCAGTGGCGTGCTCCGCACGAGGACGAGAGCGAACGTCTCGCCGCGAGTGCCGCATTCATCAAGTCCCACATCCTGCTTACGGAATATCGTCGATGACACTCAAGATCGGTTGGATTGGCTGCGGCGTCCACGCCACTCAGATGCTGCTTCCGCAACTCGTTCGCCATGATGTGCAGATCGGCGCGCTCTGCGATATCGACGGCAATCGTCTGACCTCCGCCGGGCGGCAGTTCGGCGTCTCAAAACTGACGAGTGATGCGGAGGAGCTCATACGCCGCTCCGACATCGACGCCGTCGGCATGGCGGTCGGGCCGGACCAGCATCTCCTGTTCGGCAAGATGGCGCTGGAGCGGGGCCTTCCCGTCTTCATGGAAAAGCCGCCGTCCGGTAGCGCCGCCGGGGCACGCGAACTGCTCGCGGCCTCGAAAAAGTCGGGCAAGCCGCTGCTTCTCGGCTTCATGAAGCGTTATTCAGCCGGCAACAAGATCGCGGCAAACATCCTGCGCTCTGGTCATTTCGGCGAAATCTACGGCCTTACCGGCTACTACATGACCGCGCCCGGCTATTTCGCAGGCAATGTCGACTATACCGGCTTCTTCCTGCATCACTGTGTGCATTACATGGACCTCGTCTCCTTCCTCGTCTCGCCGGTCACCAAGCTGACGGCGCGCAAGGTCGAGAAGGGCAGGGGCAAGGTGCTCTTCCATGTGAACTTCGATTTCGAATGCGGCGCCATCGGCACGATCGCCATGGGCACCGCGCAATCGCGCGGCGCGCCCGTCGAACGCATCGAAATTATGGGCGATCACCAGCGCATCGAGGTCGACAACGTCATCGAGGTACGCTGGAACCGCAACCCGCCCTTTAAGGTCGACGATCCCGCTGCCACGCTTGACGATGCCGTCGACACGTTAATCTGGAAACCCAACTTCACTGCGGCCTCCAACGAGGACCCAAAGGGTTACCATTCGCTGCTCGCCGACGTTATCCCGGCGTTAGCGGGACATAAAACTTCGGCCCCGACGATCGCAGACGGCGTGGTTGCCATGGAGCGTCTCGAAGCATTGCGCCGCGAGTTGGCGTTGTAGTTTTTTGGGTCAAGGCCAGGACAAGGTTGCGTCACAGCGGACACTGCGCCGGTTTGTCGAAGGGCGTCGCAACGCGAGCGCATCGAGATCAACCTCACCGCCGTAACCTACGGCGGGGTGCCCGTCTCAGTCTTCTCAGCCTCTCAGTGTTGCTAAGACTATGACGATCGCGAGAGCAGTGTCCAGCACGAAGCAGAACTCGGCCATCGACCGTACGACGACTTTGTTTTTGACGTGGTGATAGACGTCCCAGCCGGCATGCGCGACCAGTCCCGCCGCTACCAGGAGCGCTCCCACAAAGGGGCTGATGAAGAGGGCCACGGTGGCTAAACCGCCGAAGGCGCTCATTGCGATGGCTTGCAGCGGCAGTTCGCGGTTAGGACGTCTCAGAGCCCGGATCACGCCATAGACCGCAAAGAGGGCGGCGAGGATAAGCATCGCCCATGTCGCATCGAACGGTATGAGGCCGAACCTTGCGACGGTGATCACTGCCACCGATAGCAGGAATACCGGCCAGGAAACCCACGGAATCTCCAAGGCAGCGGCTGCCAGGTACACGAGGCCCGAGGCGACGACGATCGCAGCCAATTCCGTGCCGTGCTCCGAACCATTGAGCAGATCGATCGAAACGAAAGCCGCGAATGCCAGGCCGATAGCCGTGGGCCACCATTGTATCGACTCCCAGCCCGACGTGGGGGATTCGGGCGCTGACTTTGATGGTTCCGATGCTTCAGTCATGATTACTCCTCCCTGCGGTGGCGCGGTCCTTGGCCGACCACTAGTGTGAACACTAGCAGGCACATAGAGTTGGCAGGAATGACAAAAGGATGGTAAATCCTGCCAGTGCTGCATCATATCGTCATTGCCGTCTATCAAGACTTCGAATTGCTGGATGCGACCGGCCCGGCTTCCGTTTTCGCATCCGCCAACCACGCACTCGCAGAGGATGGAGAGCCTGGACGCTATGCCGTGCATTTGGCTTCGCCGACCGGCGGTGCGGTGCCGAGTAGCAGCGGGGTCGTCGTCGAAACCAAAGCACTGGCGAAGGTGCCACGAGAGGTTGACACAATCCTGGTGGCCGGGGCCGAAGCCGGCGCGGTCACGGCAGCAACCCGGACGCCGGAATTAGGGCGGTGGTTGTCGCGGAGTGCCTCGTCCGTCAGACGACTCGGGTCGGTTTGCGCCGGCTCCTTTGTGCTCGCAGCGGCGGGACTGGTGGATGGTAAGCGTGTTGCCACACACTGGAGCGCCTGCGAAGCGCTCGCGCGACTCTACCCCTCCCTTACGGTCGACGCCGATGCACTCTATGTCGTCGACGGCAACGTCTGGACATCGGCGGGAGTGACCACCGGTATTGACATGGCCCTCGCCATGGTCAGCGAGGATCTCGGCAGCGCGCTTGCCAGTCGGGTCGCCAAGCGCCTAGTCCTCTACGCACGCCGTCCCGGCTATCAGTCTCAGTTCAGCCCGCTGCTGCTTGCCCAGGCGAAAGCCGATGCTCCTCTCGCAGATCTCCTGGTGTGGGCACGAGCCAATCTCGATACCGCGCTGGATGTGCCAAGCCTTGCGGCCAGGGTTGGCCTCTCGGAGCGGACGTTTTACAGACGGTTTGTCGCCGCGATCGGCGAGACGCCGGCACAGTATATCGAGACCGTGCGGCTGGACGCGGCGCGTATCTTGCTCTCCCAAGAACTTCCGTTGAAGGAAATCGCAAGGAGGGTGGGGCTTGCGCCGACCGCACGCTTCACGCAGGTCTTCCAAAGACGCTTCGGGGTGACGCCGCGACTCTTCCGTGAGACCCATACGAACAGGTAGCCATGTTAGACGCAAGCTCAGCTGAACTCATACTAAAACAAATGTCCGTCAATTGGCCTAATGAGGCGAGTGAAGTGAAACGAACGGAAATGGTTATCTCTTCAAGCGCAGGACCATGATCAACTCGTCATTCTCCGCATCGTGACCCAGGAAGCCGTTCGGAATGCGGCCAACCTCTAGGAATCCGTGACGCTGATAGAAGCGTATCGCTGCCGAATTCTCGGCATTTACGGCAAGCTCCAGCTGCAGTGCTCCGCGGTCTCGTGCATGCTCCGTAACCTCATGCAAAAGGGTTGCCGCAAGCCCGGTGATGATGTCCCAGGGCGTGGTGTAGGAGGGGATCGGCGGTCACCAGTGTTTTTCCGGTAGGGTCGGGTTGTTGAAGACCAACCTGATGGAAAGATCACCGATGACCGACGATATGATGAACCTGCGCTCGCTTGTTGAGAAGAGCGCCGACGCCGATTTGCTGCGCGAGATGATCGGCTTTGCCGCCGAGAAGCTGATGGAGCTGGAGGTCGGCGCGAAGACCGGCGCGGGCTATGGGGAGAAGAACGCCTTTCGGCTCGCCCAGCGCAACGGCTATCGAGATCGTGATTGGGAGACGCGTGCCGGAACTGTCGAGCTGCGCATCCCCAAGCTTCGGTCAGGCAGTTACTTCCCGAGCTTCCTCGAACCGCGGCGCATGGCCGAGAAGGCTTTGACCGCCGTCATACAGGAAGCCTACATCCAGGGCGTCTCGACCCGCTCGGTCGACGACCTGGTCAAGGCGATGGGGATGAGCGGCATTTCCAAGAGCCAGGTCTCCCGGCTCTGCGAAGAGATCGACGGCAAGGTAAAGGCTTTCCTCGACAGGCCCATTGAGGGCGAGTGGCCCTACCTCTGGATCGACGCCACCTACCTGAAGGTCCGACGTGGCGGGCGCATCGTCTCTGTCGCCGTGATCATCGCCGTCGGCGTCAACACCAACGGCCGGCGCGAGGTTCTGGGCATGGAGATCGGGACATCTGAAGCCGAGCCGATCTGGACGGCGTTCCTCCGAAAGCTGACAAGACGCGGCCTCGGCGGCGTCAAGCTCGTGGTCTCCGATGCACATGAAGGGATCAAGGCAGCCGTTTCCAAGGTTCTATCGGCGACCTGGCAGAGATGCCGGGTCCACTTCATGCGCAATGCCCTGGCGCATGCCGGCAAGAGCGGCCGGCGCGTCGTCTCGGCCTTCATCGCCACCGCCTTCGCCCAGGACACACCGCAGGCCGCCAGCCAGCAATGGCGCAACGTCGCCGACCAGATCAGGCCAAAGGTGCCGAAGCTTGCAACCCTCATGGACAGCGCCGAGCAGGACGTGCTCGCCTACATGACTTTTCCCAAGGCCCACTGGACCAAGTTGCACTCGACCAACCCCATCGAGCGATTGAACGGCGAGATCAAGCGGCGCACCGAGGTCGTCGGCATCTTCCCCAACGACGATGCCATAGTGCGCCTCGTCGGTGCGTTGCTGCTCGAGCAGAATGACGAGTGGGCCGTTCAGCGATCCAGATACCTGTCCCTTGAGACAATCGCTACAATGAGCGATGATCCGCTCATCAGCCTGCCTGCTGCGGCAAACTGATCCGTTCCCGGCCCAAGCCGGAAAGTACGGTGACAACCGAAGCTACACCACTCCTTGGGACACGATCAGCCCGGTCCCTCGTTCGCCTTTCCGCACATACACGCTGACAAGCCTCGCGCGATGCGCCATTTTCCTTGCAGGCTCAAATCTTAGCCCCATCATGCCGACGGGCTCACCATTCAAGAATGCGGCGAAAACTGGCTGGTCGAGATGTCGGCGCCATTCGCGGTCGGAGAGATGGACCCAATCGCCATATACACTCGCAAACGAAAGCGGTTCATGTGAAAGCGCCTCCAGGCGTATGCGGCGAAACACGTCTACGTCCCGGACTGACAGGCGTCTGATTACCGCCTCTTCTTCAATCGACACATCGACCTCCAACAAAAGTTCCAGGTCAGGCCGGACGAAATCCCAGCATCGAAGCCGCTCAGAATCCTCGATCACGAGCCCGACCACTGCCACTCCTCGGACCCCAAGGTGATAGCTCCGCTGGCGATGTGCCCTGAAAGGTCCGTCCAAATCGGATCCCTGATGAAACTTGCGAGGTCACCGCTCGATTGCACCAAAGGCATCGCCGCGTATGTTTCAAGAGGCGTCTCGACTCCTCTGAAGAGCTTGATCTCCCGGAAGGGATTGCCGTTGAGAGGCTTCAAGACACGATGGCCCCAAAGCCCAGGTTGGTCGTCTTCACGCATTTCGGTCAGGAAATCGAAATCACCCGATCGCTCAAGCCCGATGGCGGCGAGATAGCGCATAAGCGGGTAGTAGATCGTCTGGCGACATCCCCCAAGCGCTCTCACGCCGGGCAAAATGGAAGTCACCAGGAACACAGTATAGAGGCTCGGCACGATCGCTCGCTGCCGAAGCGCCGCTGCGATGCTGTCCGGCCGGAACTTCACTTCGAAGTCCGACGGACACGTGGCCCTGAGGGCGTTGTCCTGGAGGCGAAGCGGAACAATCCTCCCTTTTTCCATGCGCCAGAAGAGATCGGTCGTCCTGCGGACCCAACCCTGCCACGGTCCAATGTTCAGGCGATCCATGGCATCCAGGATGCTCTCGGCGACCTTTCCGTCTCCGATGAAATGAGCCGACATCCAGGATCCAGCGTCTTCGAGATAGTCGGCGATCAGGTCTGCGATGTCGAAATCATCGAGCTGAAGCAGCTTGATGGGGGAGGGGAGATTGCCGCGCCAGAGGGTTTGATTGGCCGCCCTGATTGCGTCGGCCGCAGAACCAAATTCCTCCGACGGCAGTTCGCCGAGGAGGCCGGCGGCAGTGGCGTTTGGTGCCGGATCGCCTTTGGCATTCGAGAGCGCGAATCGATAGGGACCATTCGACCCGCAGATGCTGTATGAATCCATTCGGCTCCGGGGTAAGCCGAAGACGTTGAGGGGCTCGTCTTGAAGCCAGAGCCAGCCCGGACCCTTCTTTGCCTTTTCCGAGAAACTGACCGTCGAGGCATGATAGGTAATGTACCATTCGCGGCCATGGGCCTGCAGGCCTAGCAGGCTGAACAGATGCGTGTAGAACGCATCCGGCTCGATCAGCAGCAGGCAATGCGGACCGGTCTGCAGTATCGGTGACCCCATCAACTGAAGGCTGGCGCTTCGAGCTTCCTCAGGGTCGTAACCGGATCTGAGAGCTGCCCGCTCGACGCAACGGCATAGCAGCTCCATTGCATGGCGACGCGCGCAACACTCGGAATGGAATTTCTCGACGTCATGGGCAACCGACGCGTAGTGTCGAAGGGGACTTCCCCAATAGGCGGTAAGATGCGGCATCAAGGCAGACAAAGTGCGGCGCACGTCGGCTGCGCTGCAATGCTCGCCGGCCTTTCCGATTGTCGTCATTTCATGACGCCGAGCTTCGGGGCGAGCAGCACCATGGTATTCGCGCTACGCCACGTCAGATCAGGAGCCAAGGCCTCTGCCTCGGTATCGACGATCGCCGCTGGCAAACGTTCGTAGCAATAGTTCGGTGGAATTGCCGGCTTCACCATCAGCGAAACCAGTTCCAACATGGAAGCGCGGGAGTTGGATGACACGATGGTGTAGAAATTCCCGCTGTTCCAGGTCAGCACTGAGTATCGGAAAAACGCCCGCAGAGCGGCTACCGTGGTCGCCAGATCGACTTGAAGATCCGTCATCGTGTTGAGGACTTCATCTTTTTTCTTGGAGATGTGACCTGTGGAGAAGAATCGGGACTTGAAAAGCTCGTCCTTCTGCCGCTCGCGTTCCTCATAGATATCGCGGTCTTCATGCGCGAGCTTCTGCACCTGCAGGAGGAGACCGCCAGGCCGTATGCGAGGCACGACGAACTCCAGCTGCTTTAGCCGATCGCGGTCGTACATCTGAAACGTCGTGTCTTCCAACAGCACGTCGAAGCCGCCCCGAAATGGGAGAAGATCCTTGTCGGTCGCGTATCGATCGTCGTCCAACTCAAAGAATGGGCCGTGGAAGAAGTGCGCGTGCTCGCTTCCCCGGTTCGAGAAGAACGACGCTCGATTGGCTGCGGTTGGACTGCAGCAGAGCGCCTCGATGCGACCATCGCCAAGCGTGGCGAGCGTGCGCGCGAGGCAACCGGTGCCCGTGCCCAGCGTGTATATTGTCGTTGGGGAGGCGTTGCGCGCCCAGGTCCTTAAGGCGAAGGAAAGTAGTGCAGCACCCAGACGGCACTCCTCTTCAAGCCTATAGGGAATACTGGCAAAGTAATGGCTGTCAAAATGGCCCCAAAGACGCCGATGCGTATCCGCGAAAATTGCGCTCTCGAGATCAAAGTCGAGCAGGCTCATGTCGATTTTCGGTTCGGCAAGATCCGGTGCTCCACCCTTTCCCCTGGCGGTTCTTTCGAAGAACTCTGCCAACGCGGTAAGTCGGGGAGCATTCCGCCAGTGTTCAATAGTTGTTCGATCCACCATCGCTACCTCCCGATATAGCCGTCGGGTGGCGTGCTTCGTCTCAGCCATCGTCGAGATGTTTTATTTGCCGCCCGCATCTGCCATGCATGAACTTCTGATCTCATCTGTGGACCCAGAGGAGCGGGTAGCCAATCTACCTAATTGGGGAGGTTGACCGTTCCGGGAATGTCGAAAGAGAGGGACGGGCCGCGAATGCGATCGGGCGCGGTCAGATTTTGATCAACTCGAGGAAGCTTGCCTTGGCAACGGCGTGATAACTTGTAAAAGCACCGAGTTTTTGCCTTGCCGATCGCAGGTACAACTTCACCGCGTTTTCAGAGATGCCTAGATCCGCCGCTATTTGTTTGGAAATCCGACCTGTTGCAAGAAGCTGAAGGCACTGGCTTTCGCGCCTGGAGAGATTCCGGTAGCGGCCAATCTCTCGAAGACCGCTTGCAGACAGCATCGTCTCATGAAGATAGTGGGAAAGGATCTGCAGCTCGTGAATGCTCGAAGCGCGTAGCCGCGACCAATCGCGCTTGGGCAGGTTCGAGGTCACGGAAAAGAGAGACCGTTCGCCTTTCGAGCCTCGGATGGGGATCGTCAAGCCATAGGGGCCGATATCGTGGGAACGCGCTTCCTTAAACAATCGGTAAACCTGTGCTGACCGCCGATCGAGAGAGGACCAGTCCACCGGGAGGAACCCCCAACGGACGACGTCAATCACCGGGTCTATGTCGAAATAGCCCTTGTCGATGTATATCTCAGTCCACGTATCTGGATATGTCGTGCAGTAGTCGGGGTACCAACCCGACCTGCCTCCGTTGCAAACCACAAGCAATGTCATGTGCGACAGGCCGTGTCGCACGCAAAGTTTGCGCAATGCGGGGTGAAGGTCCTCGCGATGCTTCGCGGCGTGGAGCGTCCTCAGGGACAGTGAGAGTCTGCGGTCGTCGACCATCGGTGGAAATTTCAGTTTGTTGCCATTCGCTCTGTGTTTCGACCCTGACTGTTCAGATCGGAGAACCGGATCTTAATGGCAGCGCTCGGGCAACGAAATTGTAGGAAGATGCAAGTGCCCAAAATCGTCGCTAGTCCGCAATCTGATTGGGTTCACGTTGGATGAGGTGGAAGGACTTTGGGTAAAAAAGGGGGAGTTGGTGTTCTTACCTTCGGCCTCGGTCTCAGAGCTACCAAGAACTCAGGAGGGGCCCGGCGGGTAGCTATTGAGCTCATCCAGTCCTTTCGCATCGTCATGGTCGGGGTGTTCAACCGCTCTCGAACCTCCAAGTAACGCTCGGCCACTTGGGCGAGCTGACAATCCTCTATCTCGAGCGGCAGATCATTGGCGAGGTGCGCCCATGGCGCCGCCGCCCAAGTCAGCTTGCGGGGTTGACCCGCCATGGGCTGCGGCACCGTCACCCGCGGTCGCGTCGGAGCCTCGTTTTCGCCCCTGAGGCTTGCGCCGAGAGGACAGATCATCCGGACGCCCCCAACCGGCGGTCTCATACAGCGTCGTTGAAGGGCGCCTCGGCAGCGCGCGATGCGGCCCTCGCCAACACCCATCAAACGCCGAGGCTGTTGTTCTTCAAAGGCAATTGTCGGATGCGCTTGCCAGTGGCCGCAAAGACCGCATTCAGAACCGCGGGTCCCGCCACCGCGATCGTCGGCTCGCCGACGCCGCCCCAGAAATTCCCCGATGGCATGAGAATGGTTTCCACAGCCGGCATCTGGTCCATACGCATGACTTCGTAGGTATCGAAATTCTCCTGTTCGACGCGACCGCCATTGATCGTGCACTCGCCGAACAGACATGCGGAAAGACCGTAGACGAACGAGCCCTCGACCTGGCGCTCGGCCTGGGCGGGATTGACGACGTGGCCAGGGTCCGTCGCGGCAACGATCCTGTGGATCTTGAGTTGGCCATCTCTGACCGAGACTTCCGCCGCGGCTGCCACGTAGCTGCCGAAGCCCATGATCTGGGCAAGGCCGCGATGGATACCGTTTCCGGCCGGCTTTTCCCAACCGATCCGTTCGGCGACTGCGTCGAGAACGGCAAGGTGGTTAGGATGGTTGACCAGCAGTTTTCGCCGAAATTCGAGCGGGTCGATGCCGGCCTCGTGGGCGAGCTCGTCCATGAAGCACTCGACGTAGAGAGCGTTCTGATTGAGATTGACCCCGCGCCAGAACCCCGGTGGAACTGGGGGATTGCGCATCGCATGATCGATCAGCAGATTGGGGATGGTATAGCCGAAGGCGCCTTCGGCACCGCCGTCGTTCAGACCCTGGAACACGGCCGGATCGCGCCCGGTCTCGCGCACCTCGGCGCGCAGCGACCAGAGAATCGACTGCCCGCTGATCCGCATGTGAAAGGCGGACACGTTGCCCTGCTTGTCGATTGCTGCTCGCAAGCGGCATTGCGTCACCGGATGGTACGCGCCGTGCAGCATGTCCTCTTCGCGCGACCAGATAAGCTTCACCGGTGTACCCGGGAGTTCCTTGGCGAGCTTTACGGCCTGGCGGACGTATTCCTGATAGTTGCCGCGCCTGCCGAAGCCGCCACCGAGGTGGAGCTTATAGACCTCGCATTGCTCCATCGGCAGGCCGGATGCTTCGGCCGCGGCGGCAAGGCTCATCTCTCCATTCTGGGTCGGCACCCAAACTTCGCATTTATCCGTCGTATATCGCGCCGTCGCGTTCATGGGCTCCATGGTGGCATGGGCTTGGTATGGAAAAGAATAGGTAGCCGTGACGACCTTGGCGCTCTCGGCAAGTGCTGCCCGAACGTCCCCAATCGCCGTGCCAACGACTGCGTCTTCTGCGTCCAGACCTTCTCGCAGCATCGCGGCAATCGTTTCGCTGGTGACGTTGGTGTTCGGGCCTTCATCCCAAACAATCGGCAGCGCATTAAGGGCGGAATGCGCCTGCCACCACGTGTCGGCAACAACGGCAACGGCCGTTTCATCGACCTGAACGACCTTCCGAACGCCCGGCATGCCCGAGACGGCTGCGGCATCGAAGCTTGCCACCTTCCCTCCGAAGACCGGGCAGGCTTTGATCGAGGCGTTCAGCATGCCCGGCAGTTGCAGGTCGACACCATAAACCTGCTTGCCCGTCAGCTTGTCGCGCGTATCGAGCCGCGGCAACGGCTTGCCGGCAATCTTCCAGTCCTTCGGATCCTTCAGCCGCACATTGGCCGGCGGTTGCATGTGCGCTGCGAGCGAAGCAACGGCGCCGTAGGTGACGGTCCGGCCGGAGGGATTGTGGGTAATGACGCTGTTCGCCGCCGAGCATTCCTGCACCGGGACCTTCCAGAGCGTCGCGGCCGCAGCGACGAGCATTTCGCGCGCGGTGGCTCCGCCCTGGCGCACATATTCGTGCGATTCCCGAATTCCTCGGCTGCCGCCGGTCGAGAAATTGCCCCAGATGCGATTTCGCCTCAGGCTTTCACCGGGTGTCGGATATTCTGTGGTGACTTTCGACCAGTCGCATTCGAGCTCTTCGGCGACGAGCTGCGCCAGACCGGTGAGGGTCCCCTGACCCATTTCGGAGCGGGCAATCCGGACGACGACGGTGTCGTCCGGATGAATGAGGACCCAGGCATTCACCTCAGGCAGGATGGCGTTTCTCTCCTGGGCCTGTGCAGGAAAAGGCAGGTGAAAGCCCAGCGAGAAGCCGCCGGCCGCAGCGGCGGTGCCGATCAGAAAGCGGCGGCGCGACAAGATTGCAACTGTCATGGTCTGGCCCTCATCCTTTCTGAGACGTGCTCATGGTTTCCGCTGCGAGCTTGATCGCCGCACGGACGCGGTTATAGGTGCCGCATCGGCAGATATTGGTGATTTCCGCGCTGATGTCGTCGTCCGTGGGCTTCGGAGTGTTGTTGAGCAGGGCGGCAGCCGCCATGATCATGCCGGCCTGACAGTAGCCGCATTGCGGAACGTCGAGCGCAAGCCAGGCTTGCTGGACCGGATGAGAGCCGTCCTCGGACAGGCCCTCGATCGTGACGATCTGTTGATCCTGCGCGATCGCATTTGCCGGCAGGGTGCAGGAACGCGTCGCCACGCCGTCGATAAGCACGGTGCAGGCGCCACATTGCGCAACCCCGCAGCCGAATTTCGTGCCGGTGAGGCCCGCCTGCTCACGGAGCACCCAGAGAAGTGGCGTCTCCGGATCCACTTCGATATCCCTTGTTCGGCCGTTTATCGTCAATCGAGCCATGACATGATCCTATCGTTAGCGAGGAAAACGACGGCGGCGCACCGCCGGCATTCGCGTTGAACCGACCGGGGAATGCCTAGTGGATCGGCCCTGTCGAAAGATTTTGCAGGTAAGTGATGATGGCCGAGCGTTGCGCCTGATCGCGAACGCTCACGCTCATGGTCGTACCCGGCACGGCCTGGCGAGGATTGTTCAAGTAGGCGTGGAGGCGTTCCTCATCCCAGACGAAGCCGGAGGCGCTGAGCGCCTTCGAGTAGCGAGCGCCTGCGACACTGCCGGCAGCACGCCCGATAAGCTCGGAGAGATGCGGACCGGCGCGATTTTCGCCTGGGTCCACACTGTGGCAGGAGCCGCAACGGCTGCGGAAAAGCCTCTCGCCCTCGGCAGCGGCCGCCGGTTCCTGTGCCAGACTCGCATCGGGACAGAGCAGGACGCCGAAAATGCAGGCGGAGATCAGATGCTTGTTCTTCATAATGGTCCTCCGAACGGGCGGCTGCAGGGAGGGCGGAATGCCTCCGATGGAGATCGCTTCGAGAACCAAGGTAGTCGTCATTTGTCGCAGAGATTTGCCGGTGGAACCGCCGAGTTGTAACGAATTATCTCAAAGCATGCTGGACGAGGCCGCGCGCGAGACAGGCTGGCCTGGTGCCACAGGCGCAGGGCAATCGAGTTCCCACGCCACGACGGTTGGTTTGGCGCTACGCTTTGCTCCGCCCGCGCGAGTTTCCCTGGTGAAAGTGTCAAGCTGAATTTCGGCTCTGCTGAGCTTTGTTTTTGACGCATATTCGGCCGCTACTCGGATTTGAATTATATTTCCGGCACCTCATAATAAGCTGTCCGACACATGCTGATACAAATTACCATAGAATCTGGGAAAATATTGCGACAAGTTGCGGCTAAGCTTCGACCATCAAATCGTCCCTCAAGAAAGTTCTGAAGCATGAAACGTAAACTCGTCGAGAGTGAGCCTGGGTATCTTCGTGATCGCCGTGAAGCTGGTGCGCGGCCAGCGGCGAATGTATTAGCGGGTTTACTGCTGAGTGCAGCTTCGATCCTTTGCGCCGCGATGATTGTTCCGGCGGCTGACCTTACCGAAGAGACTTGCGCGGCTCAGACAGCAAGTGCCGAAAAACAAGCGCGGTGCCTGAAGCTGGCGCCGGCTCAGGCCTACGGCGTGCAATCGTCAAAGCGGCACACAAGCTGAAAAGCCGCCAATCAGGGAAGGGCGCGGCCGCACACATCGCCATTGCACCGCCGGGATGCGGTATGCGCTCGTCGCCGATCTGGACGGTAGGGTTGCCGCTATCCGCGCAAGGGGCCGCCGGAACGCCCTATCCACAGCCAAGGTAGCAGCGCTTCAAGCGCCCCGATCCGACTTGGGAAGCGTTATCGTCGCGCTCAGGCCATTCTTCAGTCGCGACAGGGTGATGTCGCCGCCGTGGTGGCGAACGGTTGCCCGGGCGATCGACAGGCCTAGGCCAACGCCGCCTGTTTCGCGATTTCGCGAGGACTCCAGTCGGAAGAATGGCTCAAAAACACGCTCGAAATCTGCCTCGGGAATCCCGGGCCCCTTATCCTCAATTGCGATTCGAACGGAGGAGGGCGTCTCATTGAGCTGGACGCGAGCCTCGTTGCCGTAGCGCACGGCGTTTTCGATCAGGTTGCGGACGGCGCGCCTGAGCCCGTCCGGACGGCAGCGATAGGTGATCTTGGGACTATCGAGAAATGTTACATTCTGCCCGAGGTCAGCAAGGTCGTCACAGAGGCTTTCGATCAAAGCCGTCAAATTGACGGTACGCGTTGCCTCCGTCACGGCCTCCTCGCGCGCGAAGGCAAGCGCTGCCTCGGTCATCGTCTGGATCTCGCCGATCGTCGCCATCATTTTCTGCTGAGCGTCGCTATCCGTCACGAATTCGGCCCGCAGACGCAGCGAAGTAAGCGGCGTGCGAATATCGTGACTGATCGCAGCGAGCATGCGCGTCCTGTCCTCGACGAAGCGCGTAAGTCGCGCCTGCATCCGGTTGAAGGCCTCCGTCGTCCTGCGGATATCATCGGGACCCGTTTCCGGCAGTGGCTCGACGGATTGGCCTCTGCCGAGAGCCTCCGCGGCGCCGGCCAGCCGGCGCATGGGTCTTGCCATGCGGTTAGCTACGAAGACACCGATCAACGCAAGCGTTGTCGCGGTGACGGCGAGCGAGACGAGGGACTGCGTGTTCCAGAAAGGATTCGGCATCGTCTTGCGATAGACGGAGTTCAGCCAGCGCCCATCGCTGAGTTGGACCGCAAGCCCCATGCCGTGGGAATCGCCCAGCGGAAGAAACTTGGCAAACCGGGGCAGGCTCCAAACGTCAGTCGAAAGTCGCGTCCAGCCCTCAGAGGCAATTGCCCTTTCGAAAAGCTGGAGACCCTTGGCTGGCGCCGTCTTGGCTGGCGCAGCCGAGGTTAGCTCAGGCGGGCGATAGGCTGGGAGCAGGTTGGGTAGCGGTTCCTCCAGTTGCGCGACTGCCTGTTTTCGCCAGGCGAGCGTATCGACGGGATCGTGTCCCGACATCCAAAAGCGTGTATACGTTGTTCCGCTTGCCCGCAGGACATCGGTATGGAAACCTGGAGGAATGGACTCGAGCAGAGTTGCAAGCGACGCCGTACGGCTCAAGAATTCACCCTTCGATGCCGCACGCAAAGCCTTGTCGCGTTCGTCCCAAGAGATCAGAAACCCGATCGCTTGCGACAACACAAGCGCCATCAACAGAAAACAGATGAACTGAGCCGCGAGGCTCTTCCTCCACCACCGCATCAGTAGGTTTCTACCTCCGCCACGAAGCTGTATCCTCCACCCCAGTGCGTCTTGATCAAAGATGGATTTTTCGGGTCGCTCTCGATCTTCTTGCGCAATCGACTGACCTGGTTGTCGATGCTGCGATCAAAGCTCTCGGCCGCACGCCCAGCCGTCAGGTCAAGCAGCTGGTCACGGCTCAACACCAGGCCGGGGTGCTCCAGGAAGGCATTCAGCAGCCGGAACTCCGCCGTGCTCAACGCCACGCTCACGCCATCGCGCCCGAGGAGCTCCCGGCGGCCAGTGTCGAGTTCCCAGACGTCGAAGCGAATCGATTTGGCCTTGATCCTTCCGCGCTGGGGCGGGAGGCTGTTGACGCGCCGCAGCACCGCCCGGATCCTTGCCAGGAGTTCGCGCGGGTTAAACGGCTTCGTGATGTAATCGTCGGCGCCGAGTTCCAGGCCGACGATCCGGTCCGTCCCGTCTGCCATCGCCGTCAGAAAGATGACCGGCAGCTCCGTCGTCGTGCGCAACTGACGGCAGACGGTCAGGCCGTCTTCGCCAGGCATCATGATGTCCAGCACGACGAGATCGGGGGCGCCCTTCTCCAAGAGGCGTCGAAGCGCTTCGCCGCTTTCCGCGACGGAAACACGGTAGCCCTGTTGTGTGAGATATTTCCCGACCAGGTCGCGAATATCGCGATGATCATCCACAACGGCGATGTGAGGCGTCGGTTGCATATCGCTCCAGTCCGGGGCGGAGTTGTCTTTACAAACACATATCGCCAGCACCCAGGCTCCGCATTCAAAAAAGTGTATCAAACAGTGTCAACTGCGAAACCTCGGCCTCGGCGATGGCATTCTGTTGTACGCCCCATATTGCCCGGCAACATGACTAGATTGGGGAATTTGCGGCGGCACGAGCATCCAAGGCCCCCAACCGTCGTTGATACACTTTGCCCCGAACAGCACATTCACTCGCATAACCACGCGACAACTTACCTCTAGGGTCTCTCCTGTCCGACGCCTCGCGGTTCCCTCGCATCTGTTCGGACTTCGTCGCCATCGCGCCCTGACACCTCCCGAGCCAGAGCGCGATGGCGAACACGCACAAAGGAGAATTCAATGACTACCAAGCACTATATCGCAGCCGCCATCGTCTCGTTTGGGACGCTTACGAGCTTCGGACCCGCGCTCGCCGCCTTCGACTACTACGAAGGCGTTGATATCAATGCGAAGAGCCGAGCCGCTTCGCCCGCCAAGAAAACCGACGATAGCGCGACCGGCGGCATCAGGACGAATTCCGCCACATATGGCTTCCCAAGCAGGGTGAAACCGGTTCAACGGGTCGTGAAGGGCGGTGAAGGTGGATACTACCAGGGACTCAGCCGCCAGCGTTGAGAGCAGTCAGAAGAGCGTCGCTTGCTGACCAGCTTCTGTTTGCTGGCCAACCCGCAGCAACGTCACCGCCTCTGCAGGGAACGGCCGCTGCAGCGCCTTGGCGTCCTTCCAATCGGCCGTCAGCCGCAGCTCGATTTCCTCCGGCTCGGTCAGGATGATAGACATTGCTTTCGGATGGATCGGCTTGACGACTGAGTTGGCCTCGCAGGTGAGAAGGCGAACAGTTCGTGCTCGCCGACCCGCGGGGGTCTTCATCGAGCCACGAGCGCCCTTCCATGGCGTCCAGAAGCCGCCAAGAAGGCTAGTGGCTGCGTGTCGTTGATGGCGAACCAGCGATCGGTCTTCTTCGGCTTCGTGTCCTCATATTCGCGCAGAAGGCGGTCCACGGTACGAGGCAGCGGTTCTTGACCCCGGTCCAGCCGCGCCAATGGGGAGAGTCGAGGTTGCGAATGTTGGTGACGCCGTAATCGGGCCTGCCATTTGTGACCGTCGGCGGCGACGGCATGCCCGAGGCCAGATTGACCAGCTCGCGCTCGCCATCGGCGTTGTAACGGATCACCGGCCCTGGCTTGTCGGGGAATACTTCCGTTGTCGGGTTGGCCCGGTTGGTCATGTCGCTATGCGGGCGCGCCGATTGCACATCCACCCACTCCGAATCGCGGTCGATCCTGCCGAGCCGCCAAACCTGCCCGATGAAAGCGGCATCACCGAGCACGAACTGCTCCAGATGCTAATCACCCATCTCGACGGTAGCCAGGCCCACGGCGTGCTGTTTTTCACCGTCGCAACCCGCCTTTTCACCGCGCACGCGATGACTTGATGTTTCTCGCAACCAAGCTGCAGCAGACTTTGGGCCATGGTCTCGCCATGATCAGTGCTCCGCTCTTAGTAGCCCATTGATGGGTTTAACTCCCTTTGCACGTTCCCCCTCCGATGGGGTTGGCTGAAGGTGTCAAGCGAATCGAGTAATTGACCCCGTCTCTCTGTTTGTCGCGCTGCAGTTGATCCCACGCAAGCGCGTCGTGCCCGTCATGCTAAGCCGCAGGAGGTACAGTCAGTGCACTCCGCTAAGAGCGGTTCGTCGACCGTGGGGGTCCGGGTTCAAATCTTTTCAATGCGGTCAAGGCATCCAATCAAGCGGAGAGGCGGCTACTACATGGAACTCCTTATATCAGCTTAATCTCCCTCCTACGAACCCAACGGAGAATAGTTGCAACAAGTTCTTCGGGCTGTTCGAAGGGCAAGAGATGGGCTGCGTCTTCGATGACTTGCACCTCGGCATCCTTCAGAAGCCTGGCGAGCGCTTCGTTCGAAGCGCTTGAGGCCAAGTGATCTTCGGAACCGGTGAGTAGCAGTACCGGAAAGCAGAGATCTGGCAAGTACGCTGTCGCATCGGGCCGCGCCATCAAAGCGCGGTGTTGGCGCTCATGAACCGCAGGCGGGCAGTCCTCAACCATCTTCAAAATAGCAGCAATCAGATCCGGCTTGTGCTTGCTTGCGTTGGAAATGACTTTCGGCACCCAGCCCAGCGCATAGGCGACCATATCGGCATTGGCCTCTGCGATGCGGGCTTCACGGTGAGCGGGCTCGTATTCACCGACGCCATCAGCATTCGTATTGGCTAGAATCATTGCGCGAATGCGGTCTGGTGCCTGGCGACCCATTTCCAGAGCCACGCGCCCACCCATCGAATGCGCCAGAACGATCAACTCGCCATCCGTTTCGGCCAGCGATCGGGCTGCCATGTCTTCGATCGTGGCGTCACGGCTGATGTCGGCGACATGCACTGTGGCCTCCTCGAGGCTCACGGCTTCGGCCACGGTGCTCCAAGTACGAGCATCGGACATGATCCCTGGAATGGTTACGAGTGTCGTCATGGCTTGATTAACCAGTCCTTGAAGGGGCTGGCTGCCCCTATCGCTGCCGCAGGTACAGATCCTGGGGTTCGCTGGCTCTCGTGCGCGGCCAAGTACATGGGGCCGCCGCGGTGCCGCGGGAACCCGTAGCCCGTCAGCATCACCAGGTCGATGTCTGAGGCGCTTTCGGCAATTCCCTCAGCCAGCAGAGCATGTCCTTCCCCTTGCATGACACCCAGAATGCGCTGCATGACCTGCACGGATGAAATGGAAAGCGCGTTTAGGCCGGCCCTTGCTCTCTCCTCCTCAATGATGCGGGTCACCTCGGGATCGACCTTCTGCCCGCCGTCGCCGTAGTCGTACCAGCCCTTCTTCGTCTTGCGTCCGAGACGGCCGGCTTCGCAGAGCCTGTCGGCAATGTGGCAATAGGGCAGCGAAGGGTCTCGAGTCGATGCTGTGCTTTTGCGCTGTGCCCAGGCGATATCCAGCCCGCTCAAGTCCTGCACCTCGAACACTCCCATGGCGAAACCGAAATCGCGCATTGCTGCATCAATCTGCGCCGGCAACGCCCCTTCGAGCAGCATGAACTCGCAGTCGCGCCGATAGGCCGCCATGATGCGATTGCCGATGAAGCCATGGCAGACGCCGGAAACGACAGCGGTCTTTTTCAGCCGCTTGGCGAGCGCTGCACCTGTTGCGAGCGCCCGGTCTCCCGTGTGACGGCCGCGCACGATTTCCAGGAGCTTCATAACATGGGCAGGTGCGAAAAAATGAAGTCCAAGCACGCGTGTAGGGTCGACCGTCATCTCGGCGAGCTGATTCACGTCGAGATAGGACGTGTTGGTCGCAAGTACGGCGTCGGGTGGCATGATGGCGTCAAGACGTGAGAAGACGTCGCGCTTGACGTCGATATCTTCGAAGACCGCCTCGATAACAAGGCCACAGGAAACGAGCGGCATGTCGTCAGAGCTTGCCGCCAATCGGTTGCGTACCTGGTCAGCGGCCTCGCGAGAAACGGAGCCGCGTCCAACGCTCGCATCCAGCATCTCGCCAACCCGGCGGTGGGCCGCCTCTGCAGCAGCTGCGTCGCGCTCCAGAAGCTGAACCTCGCAGCCACACAGAAGCAGCGCCGTCGCAATCCCGGCGCCCATGGTGCCCCCGCCGACGACACCGACACGCGCCAGATCGGCCGGCTCACTGGCCATCGACGCCAGGCTGCGCCCCGCGCTGCGTTCAGAGAAAAAGGCGTAGCGAAGCGCCGCGGCCTCATCGGAAGCGGCCAGGCGCAGGAAGCGCTCCCTTTCCCGTTTCAGAGCCTCGTGCGCTGGTAGATGCGCGCTGTCTCTGAGAGCCTCCAGCGCCTCCATCGGCGCTTTCGCACCGCGCGCCTTCGCCTTGATAACCGTTGCCTTGCCCTGCCAGTCCATGTCTGCCGCGTTGCGGCAAGGGCGGTCGATGAGGGGAGGTGGTCCTGGCCGGGCCGCGAGGTCGTCGGCGAAGCCTATTGCCGCCGCAAGGAGATCCCCATCACACAGGCGGTCGACAAGGCCGACGGCGAGGGCTGCCGTCGCCGCGACGGGCTTGCCCCCTGTCACCATCTCGACGGCGTCCGATACCGGGATCAGGCGTGGCAGGCGCACGGTTCCGCCCGCGCCGGGTATGATGCCCAATGTCACCTCAGGGAAGCCAAGCCTTGCCTGGCCATCGGCGATCCGCGCCGTGCAGGCCAGCGACAGTTCCAGTCCGCCGCCCAACGCCGCGCCGTGAATGGCCGCGACCCAGGGCACGCGGGCGCCTTCGATCGCGTCCGCCACCTCCGGCAGGGCGGGGGCAAGCGGCGGTTTGCCGAGTTCGTTGATATCCGCGCCGGCCACGAATGTGCGTCCGGCACACCGGAGCACGGCTGCTCTGATATCCGTATTACGGTTGAGGTCGTGCACGAACGCGAGAAGCTCCGCGCGGACAGCCTGGCTGATGGCGTTCACAGGGGGGTTGTCGATCGTGACGATCGCGATCCCATCGCGGTATTCACAGCTAACCAGAGACGCCATGTCGTCCTCCCGTGCAGTGGCCGGTGTGGTCAGTTCGACCCAGCGAGTGGTTCAATAATACTCAAACGCCGCACCTGTGCTTTCTATAGCGGCGAACGGCCTTGCGGTAACATAACCAATGGTTTGGGCACCCCTTGCCGATAAGTACATTCAAAATCGGCACCGCGTTCTGATAGATACCGCGTGGAGTGAGGAACGCAGGAAGCCCATGAAGCTACACATTGAAGCGGATCCCGATCAGGGACCACCGCCGTTGCTATTGGTTCACGGCATCCTGTCGAGCCGAAATCACTGGCTGCCGAACCGGAGCCTGTCTGAGCGTTTCCGCGTCATCCGTGTGGACCTGCCGGCGCACGGCCTTTCCTCAGCGCCAAGGGACGGGACCGCCGCCACGCCCGAGGGCCTGGTGGACACCATCGAAGCTGTCCGCAGGCAGTTGCAACTCAGCAAATGGTATATTTGCGGGCAGAGCTTCGGAGCGGCTGTGACGCTGCGGTACGCGCTGACGTTTCCCGATCGGGTTCTTGCTCAGGTCTTTACCAATGCCAATGGCGCCCTGCGGGAGGCCTGGAAGCCATCGCACCAGCGCCGCAACCAAATGCAGATAAGCGACATTCGGCGCGAAGGTCACGCCGCAATACGTCGCCTGCCCTATCACCCTCGCCACGCCAGGCGATTTCCACCGGAGATTCGGGAACTCCTGAGCCGGGATGCCGACGAGACGGATATCGATGGCATCGCCTTGCTTCTGGCGGAGGCGACCCCGCGATTGTCGGTTCGAGAGAGGCTGGGCGAACTGCGTGTGCCGACCCTGCTGGTCAACGGCCTCTGGGAGAAGCAATTCCAACCGACGCGGAGATGGATTTCCGCAGCGCATCCGCATATCGAGATTCGGGACCTGGAAGGTGGGCACTCCATCAACATCGAATGTTCGGAGGAATTTGATGCTGCGGTGATGCAGTTCATTTCGGCGCAGCGATGAAAGCAGGTATCGCCCTTCCACGACATGATTGTTCCCCTAGGCCGATTGGCTGCCGGCGGGGGCAGTTGCGTACGGATCCTGTTTGAGATGAGCAACAGCAGCCACATTGGCCGTCTCGCGCTCATCTATTCGATCGGATCTCTCGGCGGGGCGCTCGCGCTCTGCGTTGGATCGCCGCTTCCCTGGATGATTGGCCCGCTTCTGGTTACTGCCGCGCTTTATCTCTCGGGCCTCGCGGAGATCGTCATTCCGGTGGAAACCCGGCCTGCCGGCCAGATCGTCATTGCATCCCAGGTGGGTGTCTATTTCTCCCCAGCCGCATTCGCGATGATGCTATCGCTGGCGCCCCTTCTGGTCGGGGTGGCCCTAGCAACGGCGGTCTGCGCGTTCACTGTTGCACTGCTGCTGGCGCGCGCGGCGCGGCTCAGCCTCACCGCCGCCTTCATCGCGTCGCTTCCGACCAGCCCCGTCGAGGCGGCGATCATGGCAGAGCGGTGCCGGTGCAATCCGGGTCCGATCATTCTTTCGCAGACCGTCCGCATAGCCGCAGTGGTCGTGCTGGTCCCGATCGTCATCTATGCTGTAGACGGCTGGCCCGCCTCTGCGGCCGTGCACATGCCCGCCCCGTTCGATCCGCTGGGAGCCGCGGTCTTACTGGTCATCGGGGTAGCGGGCGCGTTTGCGTGCCGGCTGCTGCGCATTCCGAACCCTTATTTTCTCGGACCGCTCGCCGCCTCGTCGGCCCTTTCGGCTACCGGCTTTGGCCCGTACTTCTATCCCGGCGTCATTCTGTCCGGTGCGCAGGTCGTGCTTGGGGTCTGGCTGGGATCTACATTCCGCAGATCGCTGTTCCAGTCAGCCGCACGGTTGGTCACGACGTCCATCCTGGCGACATTTGCCCTTCTGGCGATGACCTCCGCCGTCGCCGTGGCGATCGCCGTCACATTGGGCCTGGACTGGGAGCTGATGGTTCTCGGTGCCGCACCCGGCGGCGTCACCGAAATGGCGCTGACGGCCAAATTCCTGGGGCAGGACGTGGCGCTCATCACGGCGTTCCACCTGATCCGCATCTTCATCTTCATGCCGAACATACCGTGGGTCATCGACCTGATCCACCGTTACGAGAAGCGGCGTCCGCCTGCGAATGACCAGTGTGATTAGCGCCGGATTGGTCGTGCACCACGGTCTTGACCCAAGAAATCGAGCATTCTGGCCAAATCAATGATCAGTTTCACTCTCTGTCGTGATTGCCCATAAGTGAAGGAGGGGCGCGGCGTGGAGAGATTGCTCTCGCACCGTAGCAAGGAGGAGATCATGGAAAAACAACCTTTCGACGAGGGTAAACAGCGCGTTGCCGATTGCATCCGCCTGCCGTTGCCTCTGCTCGAGGTCGCAGCCGGGCTGATGCTTCTCGCAACGTTGATCTGGTACGTCATCGACGCGCGTTCGCTGCCCGAGCCGTTCAACGCGACGGATATCGGAGCGGGAGGATTTCCGCTGCTGATCGCCACCGGCACCATTCTTGCCACGGTGCTCATGATCGGCTTCGGTCTTGCGGGCATGATGGGCGGGATGGAAAGGCCCGTGACCCGCTGGCGTCGCCCCTTCTACGTACTGGCCACCAGTCTCATCTTCATCGCGCAGGCCGCCTGGTTCGAGACGCTCGGCGTCTACTTCTGCGTGGCGCTTTTCTCCACCGCAGTCATGCTCGCCGCCGGAGAGCGCCGCCCTTTGCATGTCCTCGGTGTCCCTTTGGTTTTGGTCGCCTTCATCTACGTGGTGTTCGCGATAGCACTGAACGTCGTCTTTCCGTGAGGACCCGAAATGATTGAACATCTGCTACTAGGCTTCTCGGCATTCGGTGATCCCATGGTGTGGATCAGTCTCGTCTTTGGCGCCCTTGCCGGCTATCTCATCGGGGCGATTCCCGGTCTCGGCCCGAGCCTTGGTGTGGCGCTGCTCATCCCCTTCACCTACGGGTTGGACCCGGTCGTTTCGATCGTGGGACTGGTCGCGCTTTACGCCGCCGCCGAATATGGCGGCGCGATCACCGCCATCCTGATCAACTCCCCCGGAACGTCGGCGGCTGTGGCCACCGCCTGGGACGGCTATCCGCTGACGCAGCAGGGACGGGCAGGTGAAGCCCTGATGGTGTCAATCATCGCTTCGGGCATTGGCATCTTCGTCAGCGCGCTGTTCCTGTTGTTCACGGCCGTTCCCCTGTCGGAGCTCGCACTCAGCTTCGGGCCCGGTGAGTATTTCGCGCTGGCGTTCGTCGGTCTCAGTCTGGTCGTCGGCCTCGCAGAGGGCCTGGTCGTGAAGGGCGCCGTCGCCATGGGCATCGGCCTCGCTCTGGCGACTGTTGGCCTTGACACGCAGACAGGCGTGCCGCGCTTCGCGGTCTCGACGGAGCTGTTCGAAGGTCTTCCGCTTGTGCCCGTGCTGCTCGGCCTCTATGCGATGTCCGAAGTGCTGTTCATGGTGGAGGAAGGCGCCGCCGCCAAGGTCAAGAGCCCGCCTGTCGGCGGGTTCATGTCATGGAACTGGAAGGGGTTTTGGCCGCTCAACGGCGTCATCATGAGAAGCTCGGTGCTCGGCTACGTCATCGGCATCATCCCGGGTGCGGGCGCCTCGATTGCATCCTTCATCGCCTATGCGATGGCCAAGAGGACATCCAAGAATCCGGAGCTCTTCGGCAAGGGTTCGGTAGAGGGTGTCGCGGCTTCGGAGGCGGCAAACAACGCTGCCGTATCCGGCGCGATGGCGCCACTTCTTGCACTCGGCATTCCGGGATCGCCAACGACAGCGGTCATGATCGGAGCGTTGATGATCCAGGGCATTCAACCCGGCCCATTGCTGTTCAGCCGCAACCCGGAAATTCCCTATACCATTTTCGCGTCCCTCTGGATCGGCGTCCCCATCATGGTGTTCATCGGCCTCGCCGGTGCACGCGGCTGGGCACAGGTGGCCAACATTCCACGACCGGCGATTGCCGCCATTGTCTCGGCGATCTGCCTTGTGGGCGCCTATTCATCCGAGGGCACGATATTCCCCGTATACGTGATGACCGCCTTCGGCATCCTCGGCTACCTCCTGCGCAAGGTGCAGATTCCGCTCGCGCCGGTCATCCTCGCGCTGGTGCTGGGTGAAATGATGGAGACTAACTTCCGGAGGGCGCTGATCACATCCCAAGGAAGCCTGGACATCTTCTACACCTCACCGGTCACCGTTGTTCTGTCGCTGACGGCGATACTCGCCTTCGTGCTGCCCGCAATCGGCTTTGTCCGGCGCCGGCGGCGGCCCGAGGCAGCCGCCGGCGAGGTGGCTTCCAGGTGAAAACCGATGTGGAGAGCCGAGCATCGGCCGGCTCTCCACCGGCAGGTACCAGACCAATGTTTACGTCTATCTGACCTGATCAAATCTCAGTTCAATCCGCTCGCGCAATGAGCACAATACAGACCGACCGGAGAGGAGCCGGGGGCCTTCATCTTCAAACTTTGGGAGGAATTTCATGTCACTCAATCTGCTCAAAACGGTCCGGGCAAAAAGTGCCGCCGTGTGTATGACGATCACAGCCGCGCTTGTCGCCGCCCCCGCAGCCGCAGAGACAGCCTGGAAACCGTCCGGTCCGGTCAACGTCCTGATGCACACCAAGCCCGGCGGAACCGCGGATATCTTCATCCGCACGCTCGCGCAGTCGCTTGAGCCTCTGATTGGCCAAACCATCGTGGTGGTGAATGCACCTGGTGCCGGGGGAGCGACGCAAATGGCGCGTGTTGCCTATGCTAAACCCGATGGCTTGACGCTCGGGATCAACACGATGAGCCACTTTACGAGCATGCTGACAAATCTGAAGGGGACGTTTTCCGTGGACGATTTCTCCTGGGTCGCATCGACCCAGGAAGATCCGATCATTTACTTCGCTCGCGCGGACTCGGACATCAAGACGATTGGCGATCTGGTCGCCAAAGCCAAGGCGAACTCCGGTAAGATTAACATCGGCGGTTTCGGCCCCGTCGGATCGATGCAGCACCTGGGCACGTCGATGCTCGAAAAGGCAGCAGGTATCAAGCTCAACTGGGTCGGCTTCGACTCCACGCCCGACATTATGACGGCGTTGCTTGGGGGCCATGTCGATGTCGGCGTTTCCAACCTCGGCCCGACTGCGCCGTTCTTCGAATCCAAACGCATCATAGGTCTGGGCGTGCTGGGGGAGACGCGGCTTGAGGGTCTTCCGGACCTGCCGACCTTCGGCGAACAGGGCTTCGAGGTCGATACCAGCTGGGTACAGGTTCGCGGCCTCTTTGGGCCGAAGGACATGCCGCTGGAACTGCAGCAACAGATCGCCGATGCCTTCCATGAAGCAATGAAGGCAAAGAGCTATCAGGACTATGCCCGCAACACCGGCGTGGTCGACTCATGGATGGGCCCGAAAGAATACAATGCATTCGTTCGCAAGGTCAGCGACATGGCCGTGAAGCAACTCCAGGCGGCCGGCCTCCTGCAGTAACAGACAGGCCGTATGCTCGCAAAATGCCCGGTGGCCTTGTTAGGCGGCCGGGAGGGACGATAGGAAATGCCAATAGGAGGGCCCATGACGAAAGCGCTTGCCGGATTGCGTGTCATAGACACCACCCATGTTCTCGCAGGACCGTTCGCCAGTTACCAGATGGCGGTCCTCGGCGCAGAAGTCATCAAGATCGAAGACCCGTCCGATCCGGATCAGGCCCGTCTTCAGGGATCCGACCGGGCGTTGAGCAACGCAGGCATGGGAACCGCCTTCATGTCCCAGGCCTCCAACAAAAAGGCTGTGGCGCTAAACCTGAAGGTCGAAGGCGGGCGCGAGGCACTGAAGCGTTTGATCGAGACGGCAGATGTTTTCGTGGAGAATTACCGGCCCGGCGCATTCGAAAAGCTCGGACTTGGCTATGAGGACATGCGGGCGCTCAATCCGCGCCTCATCTATTGTTCCATCTCCGCATTTGGATCCATGGGGCCCCGGCGCGAGCAGACGGGTTATGATTCCGTACTGCAGGCCTTTTCCGGCATGATGGCGATGACAGGCGATCAGGACAGCGATCCGCTGAAGTGCGGAGCACCAGTGGTCGACTATGCAACGGGAACAACCGCAGCCTACGCGATTACGGCGGCGCTTTTGCAGCGCGAGCGCAACGGCGGCAAGGGACAGTTCGTTGATGTCTCGATGCTGGACGTGGCGCTGATGCTGTGCAGTCCCTCCGTCACCGGCTATCTCTGGAATGGCAGCCATCCCAAGGCCAAAGGCAATCGTTTTCCGTTTGCCACCATCGGTCTCTATCAAGCATCCGACGCAGACCTGATGATCGCCGCCTCCAACCTGGAGCAGCAACGCCGCCTGTGGATCGCGCTTGGCCGGGAGGACCTGATCAAGATCAGCAACGACCAACGTCTTGACGGCCATGCGGAGGAAGAACGCGCGCTCCGGCAGATCATCGTGACCATGCCGGCCGAATATTGGGAGAGCTTTTTCCGCGAGCGCCGCATTCCGGCAGCGCGAGTGCGCCACCTGAAGGAAGCACTTGCCGATCCGCAGATCGCGGCCAGGCCGGTATTGCACAAGCACGTTGCGCCCGGCAGCCCCCTGGATGGTCTTGTGGTGCCGGTCGCCGGCTTCACCATGTCGGATAGCGCCCCCGGCCTGACCTTTCCGCCACAGGAAGTGGGGGCACAGACCGAGGACCTTTTGCGGGAGCTCGGTTTCGATAATGCTGCTCTCGAGAAGCTTCTCGCCGAAAACGGCGCCTCCTTGGCCCACAGCCAGATGAAAGCGGCAGTCGAATGATCAACCCGCTTTCGATATTGGCCGGGGCCGCCGAGGACTGGCGTGAGCGCCCATTCGAGGGTGAGGTCCGCTGGGCGGCGCGGCGCGCCGTGCTGGACTGGTTCGCCACGATGCTGCCCGGTTGCATCCGACAGCCGGCGACGCTGCTTGCGCCCGCGATGAAGGAGGTGGCGGGGAGCGGCGGTGCCTGGTGCTATGTGGATGCACGGACCTGCAGTCCGCGCCGGGCCGCGCTTCTCAACGCGGTCGCCAGCCACACGGTCGAGTTCGACGACATCTTCAAGGATGGCGGCTATCATCCCGGCAGTCCGACGATCGCGGCCGCCCTTGCCCTTGCCCAGCATCTCGGCTCGACCCTCGATGACCTGCACCGGGCGATCATTGCCGGTTACGAAGTCGGTTGCCGTATTTCTCTCGCCATACAACCCAGCCACTATGCCTTCTGGCACACGACCTCGACGGTCGGGACGATCGGCGCGTCGGTCGCCGGAGCGATGCTGCTCGGCGGTGACCGACGCGGCATCGGCAACGCTATCGCGCTTGCCACCAGTTTCGCGGGCGGGCACCAGCAGAACCTCCAGGGCAAGGGCATGGCGAAGGCGCTCCATCCGGGGCACGCGGCCGATGCTGGGCTCATGGCGGCAATGGCAGCCGTGGCCGGGGTGACCGCGTCCGCGGATAGCCTGCATGCAGATAACGGCTTTGCCGCTGCCACCAGCGATACGGCCGGCGACTGGGGGAATGCCCTTGACGGTCTCGGCACGTGGACGCCGATCACCCGCATGACTGTGAAGGCGCATGGCTGCTGCGGTCACATCTTCCCCGCGCTCGACGCCATCGGCCTGATGCGCGACGCACACGGATTTGGCCCTGCCGACATCGAGCGGATCGCGGTGTTCGGCTATCGCGCCACACAAACGATGTGCAACAGGCCAGATCCCGTCTCCGCCCAGGACGGGCGTTTCAGCCTTCAATACTGCCTCGCCGCGCACCTGGTTCTGGGAGGCGTCCGGCTTTCGGCCTTTGAGCCCGAAGCAATGGCACGGCCGGACATCCGCGACTTGATGGGGAGGATCGAGCTCTGCGAGGATCCCTCTCTTTCAATTGATTATCCCGGCCGCCGTCAGGCGCGCCTGCGTGTTTACCTGCGCGATGGCCGCATGTTCGAACATCTTCAGAAGACGCGACGAGGGGATCCGGAAGACCCGCTCGAAGATGCTGATCTCGTTGCGAAATTCCACGAGCTCTCTGCCGGAGTCATCGCAAAGCGGGAAGCGGAGAGCATCATCGCGGCAATTCTCTACGGCGATGGCTTGCCGGGAAAACTGACATTAGCCGGAGCAGCGCCGCGTTAGGTGCTGCGCCTGAAACGAGGTGGGCGGACCGGCCGAATGGTCGGTGCCCGCCAGCAACTGCGAAGACATTCACGCATCCAGCCACAGTGAAACATGGCGCTTGCCGTCTGCAAGGCTTGCGAAGGGACAGAAGGAACGAGATCCATGACAATCAGTGTTCGTGAACACGAATTCATCGCGCTATCGCACAAGAACGGCATAGCGACTGTAACATTGAATCGCCCGGATGTTCGCAACGCCGTAAACGACCAGATGCGCTCGCAGTTGATCGACGTGTTCGAGCACCTGGCTGCCGACAGCTCCGTGCGCGCGGTCATCCTGACCGGGGCGGGTAAAGGCTTCTGCTCCGGCGGAGACGTTTCGGGGATGCGCGCGCGGCTGGATGCCGCACCCGGCGATGTTGCGTTCAATGGCTGGACCCGTCAGCGAAGCACGCACAGGGGAGTTGCGGTTATTCATGGCATAACGAAGCCCGTGATCGCCGCCGTCAATGGAGCGGCATTTGGTCTTGGCCTCGACATGGCGCTCGCCTGCGATTTCATCATTGCGGCGGAAGGCGCGAAGATGTCTATGAGCTTCATCAAGCGCGGTCTCGTTTCCGACGGCGGCGGCATGTATTTCCTTCCGCGCCGAGTCGGTCTTTCCCGTGCCAAGGAGCTGATTCTGACCGCAAGGGTCGTCGAAACCGGAGAAGCACTCCAGATCGGCATGATTGATCGCGTCGCTGCGCCGGAAAAGCTGCTCGATGAAGCACAGACCTGGGCGGAACAACTGAGCTTTGGCTCCCCGGCCGCCGTCGCGCTGACCAAGTCCATCCTGGACAGGTCATTCGAAAGCTCGGACGAGGCCATTTTTGCGCTTGGGCGCGAGGCGCAGGCAATCTGCTATACGACTGCCGAGCATCGTGCATCGGTTGAAGCATTCCTCAACAAGACGAACGGGTAAGGTGGACGCTATGACATTCATAAGGGCGCTCCTGAACCCTGCCAGCGTCGTCGTCGTTGGCGCATCGTCCGATCCCACTAAACTGACCGGCCGGCCGATCGCCTATCTCCAGCAACACAAATATCAGGGACGGATCTATCCGATCAATCCGCGCTCCGACGCGATCGGTGACCTGAAGTGCTACGCCGATGCGCGCACTCTTCCGGAGGCACCGGATCTCGGCCTCGTGCTCGTCGGCGCAAACCGGGTGATCGAGTCCGTTCGCGAGCTGGCGGCGGCAGGCACGAAGGCAGCCATCGTTCTCGCCAGCGGCTTCGGCGAAGCCGGCGCAGAAGGGCAGCGCCTGCAGGCGCAGTTGCGCGAGGCTGCCGGGCCGATGCGCATTCTCGGCCCCAACACCATCGGTCTGGTAAACCTGAGCGACGGCATCATGCTGACGGCCAGCGGTGCCATGGAGATGAAGGATTTTCGGGCCGGCGGCATTGCGCTGCTGTCGCAGAGCGGCGGTATCCTGGGCTCGCTCCTGTCCCGCGGCGTTGGCCGAGGCATCGGCTTTTCCAAGCTCATCGCAACAGGCAACGAGGCCGACATCGAAGTCGCTGACCTGCTCGAGGCCATGGCGGATGATCCGGCCACCACGGCCGTCGCCCTTTATCTCGAGACCGTGCGCAACGTTGAAAAATTCCGCCAGGCGACCACAAGGGTGATCGCAGCTGGAAAGCCCATCGTCGCCTATAAGGTCGGTCGATCGGAGACGGGGGCGCAGTCCGCGGTTTCACATACGGGTGCGCTGGCGGGTGCGGACACGGTCTATAACGCGCTGTTCAAGCAACTCGGCATCATTCGTGCCCAGACCTTTGCCGATCTTCTGGATATTCCGGCGGCGCTTGCACAGGGACGTGTTCTTGCCGGCCGTCGGATAGCCATCGTTACTTCGACCGGTGGTGCTGCAACCATCGTCGCCGACAATGTCGGCCTTGCCGGTCTTGAAATGCCGAGCCCGGATCCGGAGACGGCGCAGAAGCTGCTGGCGCTGGACCTGAAGGAGGCGATCCTCGACCGCAATCCAATCGACGTGACTCTGGCTGGCCTGCGGCCCGACCTATTCCGGGCCATCCTGAAGATTCTTGCCGAAAGTCCGAGCTACGATGCCATCGTGGTCGTCGTCGGTTCATCCTCCATAGGCCAGCCGGACGTTGTTGCGCGTCCGCTGCTCGATTCGATGGGCATCAGCAACAAGCCGGTCATGGCATATGTCAGCCCCGAGGCACCAGGGATCATTCAACATCTCAACGCCAGCGGCATACCCGCCTATGCGGCGCCGGAGAGCTGCGCAGCGGCTCTGAAGGCGCTCCAGCAGCGTCCAGATCCGCACGCCTTCGAAGATCGGGCAAAACCGGTGGTCGATATTTCGGATCTGCCCACGGGCGCACTGAACGAGGCGCATGCAAAACGTCTCTGCGCGCAATTCGGCCTGCCGATCACAAGGGAAGTAATAGCAACGACGCCGTCAGAGGCCGCAAGCAAGGCGGCCGATTTCGGCGGACCTGTTGTCATCAAGATTCTCTCGAAGGAAATCCTGCACAAGTCGGAAGTCGGTGGTGTCATTGTCGGTGTTGCTCCGGGCGACGTCGAGGCGACGTGTGAGCGGATGTTGATCAGGGTGAAGGCCGCGACCCCGGCAAGGATCGACGGCTTTCTGATTCAGGAACTTGTCAAAGGCGGCATCGAATTCATTCTCGGCTACAAACGCGATCCACAGCTCGGCCCCGGAATATTGCTGGGCGCCGGCGGAGTGCAGACCGAGCTTTATCAGGACGTGGCGATGCGCCTCCTGCCCGTGACGCGTGACGAGGTAAGGGATATGATCGGCGAACTGAAGTGCTCGGTACTGCTGGACGGGTTCCGCAGCAGTCCGGTCGCCGACACGGAGGCTCTGATCGAAGCGGTGCTTTCTTTCGCCGATATGGTCTCAGCCCTGGATAGCCGGTTGGAAGAAGCCGAAATCAATCCGATCTTCGTCCTTCCGAAAGGTAATGGCGTCCGCGCCGGAGACGCCCTCGCGGTGCTTCGGTAGCTCCGGTACTGACTCTGGCGCCCGGCGCGATCGGGATAGAGCCAGTGGCGTCCACTTCCCACGCTCACCGTTATTTGGAGGCGCTCAGCGATGTCCAATGTCTATCTCTGCGACTATATCCGCACCCCAATTGGCCGTTTTGGAGGAACGCTCGCTTCCATCCGGGCTGACGATCTCGGCGCGGTGGTGCTGAAAGCGCTTATGGCCCGCCATTCCTCTCTAGATTGGCAGGCGGTGGACGAGGTTGTTTTCGGTTGTGCCAATCAGGCAGGCGAGGACAACCGGAATGTCGCGCGCATGTCCTTGCTTCTGGCCGGATTGCCGGTCGACGTACCGGGAACGACGATCAACAGGCTCTGTGGCTCCGGGATGGACGCGATCATCGCCAGCGCACGCGCTATCAAGGCCGGAGAGGCTGATCTGATCATCGCGGGCGGCGTCGAAAGCATGAGCCGTGCCCCGTTTGTCGTACCGAAGGCCGAATCCCCTTTCAGCCGCGCTGCGTCGATCGAGGACACGACCATCGGCTGGCGATTGATCAATCCGCTGATGAAGGCACAATATGGCGTGGACTCGATGCCGGAGACGGCCGAGAATGTGGCGGAGGCTTTCGGAATTTCGAGGACGGATCAGGACGCATTCGCGTATCGCTCGCAGAAAAAGGCAGCGGCTGCGCAGGCCAATGGACGCTTTTCAGAGGAGATCGTGCCCGTCGAGATTCCTCAGCGGAAAGGCCCCCCCGTCCTGTTCAGCCAGGATGAACATCCGCGCCCGACTACACTCGTTGCCTTGGCCGGTTTGAAGGCTCCATTCCGGCAGGGTGGCAGCGTAACGGCGGGCAATGCCAGCGGCGTGAATGACGGCGCGGCTGTGGTGGTCCTTGCCGGTGAGCAGGCGGTGAAACAGCACGGCCTGACGCCGATCGCGCGTATTCTGGGCGGGGCTACCGCGGGTGTCGCGCCCCGTATCATGGGCATCGGACCGGTGCCAGCTTGCAGGAAGCTGATGGCGCGTCTGAAGCTCGAGCATGACGTCTTCGACGTCATCGAACTGAACGAAGCCTTTGCAAGCCAGGGCCTTGCCTGTTTGCGCGAACTTGGCGTCGCTGACGACGACCCGCGTGTCAATCCGAACGGAGGCGCTATCGCCCTTGGCCATCCGCTCGGTATGTCCGGCGTGCGAATAGCCGGAACGGCGGCTCTCGAACTCGTAAAGAGCAAGGGGCAATATGCTGCGGCGACCATGTGCATTGGCGTTGGGCAGGGAATTGCGATCGCGATGGCACGGGCATGAGAGCGCCGGGCCGGGTTCGTCGGCCCGGCCTTGAAATACTATGCTTCATCATCGTCGCGACAAAAAGCGCTTGCTGAGCGGTTCGGATCGATTTGCGCGCCGGAGACAATGCCGTATGAGTAAATCATGAACAATCCCATTCCACCTCTCAATCCGCTACGGACGTTCGAGGCGGCTGCCCGTCTATCGAGCCTCACACATGCAGCGCAAGAGTTGAACGTGTCGCAGGTTGCCGTCAGCCGCCAAGTCAAGGTGCTGGAAGATTATCTGGGTGTGGTGCTGTTCAAGCGGCTACACCGCGGTATCGAGTTGACTGAAGAGGGAAGGCAGCTCTACGAGGGTGTAACCCGCGCATTTGTCGAGATCGGCAATGCCGCGAAACGGGTTTCCCGGCGCGGCAGGCGGGATATTCTGGCCATTCAGTCCTATACAACGTTCTCGCAACGCTGGCTCATTCCGCGTTTGACGCAATTCCATGAAACCTTTCCCCGAATCGAGGTGCGCCTAAGCTCCTCCATCGCGCCGGTCGATTTTGAAACGCAGAATCTGGATGCCGCCATTCGTGCAGGAAAGGGAAACTGGCCGGATCTCCACAGTGAGAAGCTGGTCGATGTCGAGCTCATTCCTATCTGCTCGCCAGCGTTTCAGGCAATGCACAAGTTGAAGAGCCCTGATGATCTAGGCCGTGTCAGGCTGTTGCATTCCATGGCGCGCCCCACCGACTGGGCCGCCTGGCTGAAGCGTGTTGGATCAACGGTTGATCCCGGCCCAGGGGTTCGTTTTGAAAGCTCCGCGCTTGCCTACGAGGCTGCGTCTTTGGACATCGGGGTCGCTATTGCGACGAAGGTTTTCGTCAACCGGCATCTCCAGACCGGCAGCTTCGTAGCGCCTTTCAGCATGACCTGTTACAGTGGCGAGGGCTATTATCTGACCTGGCCCAAGAGCATAGCACCGTCACTGCCCCTCCAGAAATTTCTTGTTTGGATGCGTGAGCAGATCAACGAAGAGCATCAGGTCTAGAAGGTATTCGCCTGCAGTCAGTTAATGGTGCCACACGCATAGCTCGATCGGATGGGGAATGACCATGAAGGCGCGGATATCTGTCCTGACGCTTGGCGTTGCTGACTTGGAACGGTCGCTCGCGTTCTATCGCGACGGTCTGAAGCTGCCGACGCAAGGGATCGTCGGCCGCGAATTCGAGCATGGCGCCGTGGCGTTCTTCGATCTCGCCAACGGCATGAAACTGGCAATCTGGGCGCAGGACGACCTTGCGCATGACAGCGGCTTGCCGAAGGCCCCAGCCAGCGCCACGTCGTTCTCGATCGGCCATAATGTGTCCCGGCGAAGCGAAGTGGACGAGATCATGGAAGAGGCAGCCGGTGCCGGCGCGCGGATCGTAAAGCCTGCTGAAAAGACGTTCTACGGAGGATATGCCGGATATTTCACCGATCCGGACGAGCATCTGTGGGAGGTCGTGTGGAACCCGGCCAATCTGCCGCCCGAGGACCAGGGTGATTGATCGGCCGGACGACAAACCAGACCTCGCGCGCGTCCTGCGGCGGGGGCTTCAACCCATCACCCCGGTCCTGCCAGCAGCACAGCTTCGTTACCGCGTCATAAAGAACGGCACCTCGATACCCTCCTTCACTATCACCTGGCGGGAGTTCATTCCCCGACATGTTCGTCGATAGCAGAAATGATCTCTTCCCAATCTCCGGGATGAATTTCATGGCCGCCACCTTCGATCTTCACGAAGTTCGCATTCGCTACCGCTCGCGCGAGTGCCTCGCCGTGCTCGACGGGAAAGACCGGGTCGGCTGTGCCGTGAAGAACGAGAAGGGGCACTTTCATTTGGTTCAGGCGGCCCCGCCACCTCTCGCCGACCCCAAATAGGATGCTGTGGTTGGTGGCGCTGAGATAGCCTCCGGACCGGTCGAAATCCCGCTCGAGGAAGGCGCGGGTCCCGGCTTCGTCGAACGGATGTGCCGTCCCCGCAGTCAGGCGCGCGTCCTCGACGAGGTACGTGACCGCGTCTGCCCGGTCCGACCAATCCGCTTCCACGGACATATGTTCCATCCAAGCCTCGCCGCTGGTCGGAAGATCGGACGTGTCCATTCCGACCGGCGAGGTGCTGATCGCCGTCAGGGAAAGCGTGCGCTTCGGAGCCTTCAGCGCGGCGACCTGTCCCACCATGCCGCCGAGCGAAAAGCCGACGATATGAACTTTCGAAATCCCGTAGCCGTCGAGCACGCGGAAAAGGTCATCGACTGCGTCGTCGAAGGTGTAGCCCGGCCGACCGGGGGGATACTTCGTCGAAAGACCGGAATCGCGCTGGTCATAACGAATGACGAAACGGCCCCGCTCGGCAAGTCGATGGCAGAACTCGTCCGACCACCACAGCATGGACGCCATCCCGCCCATGACGAGGAGCAGCGGTGGACGGGCTGGGTTGCCGAAGCTCTGCGTCGCGAGTTCGACCCCATCAGTGCGGATCATGAGCTCGCTCATGCGAGGCCCTCCCGGCGCAGCGCCGTCTGAACCGCGGGCCGCTGTTCCATCCGTGCGATGTAATCGCCAAACGGCTCGGGCAGAGGGAACCCGAGTTGCGCCGCACCCCATGCCAATTGGAAGAGATAGGCGTCCGCGACCGTAAAGGTCTCTCCGAAAAGGTGGCCCCGGTCCAAGCGACCCGCGAGGAATCCGAACCAATGCAATATTTCGCGGCCGGTCGCCTCCCTGACATCTGCCGGAAGCGCCAAGTAGGCGGGAAAGCGCTTGTGAATCTCGGTCGCGATGAAGCTCAACATTTCGAGCAGGCGGTATCGGCCCAGATGACCAACAGGGGCGAGCACCGGTGCGCGATCGGCAATCCATGCCAGGATCGCGACATTCTCCGTCAGCAGCTCACCGTCGTCGAACATAAGGGCAGGCACATAGCCCGTAGGATTGATGTCCGTGTAACGGCCGCCGCCTTCGATCTGTTTGCTCTCGAGGTCGACCTTGACCAGGTCGAAATGAATTCGAGCCTCCAGCATCGCGATATGATCGGCCAAGCTGGTGAAACCAGGTGCTGAGTAGAGCTTCATCGTTCCAACTCCTCCGCCATTGCTTGTAATTTACAACTGGTTGCAGATTAGGTGTACTTCTTCGAAAATGCAAGCGGTTTTAGGGCGAGGAGGAATGGGTTCCCTCCTATGCCCGCAGCATCAATATCGGCCGCTCGATGAGAAGGTGGGTTTTGCTGTGAGGCCGTGCAGCAACAGGGCGAGCCGTTGCGGCTTGAGGCGCCCGCCCATGTAACATGGCGCGAGAGCGGCGATCATGCCTACTTGGTGGCGCTGGAGCGCGCGGCAAACGACCATGACCGTTCGGCATTGATGGTGATTCTGCGCGAGCAGGGCAGATTCGTCCGTATCGATAGGGATGTCTCCACGGATCGTGCAGGATGGCTCCCCGCGCGTGGGCTCAACGACGCCGGCTGTGGGATCAAGACGCGACGTCGCGGGCCGCGTGCGTGCAAAGCAGACCCACGTATCACCGCAACTACGCGCTGGTCAGTCAGGCACTCGGTTGATCTCGATTAAAAACTGCGTGGACTCGCTTGTCAGACTCGACGGTGCGATCTGCCTCATCCACTCACCGTCCTATCGCGGCCATCGGCGGGCGGGTGCTGAAACGGCCAAGGACGCAAAAGTCACCGCGACCGCACGGGCAGGACAGCATCTCACTCTACATCGCGAACGCCAACTGCCTTTATAGCGCTTGATACATAACGAAGGCGTCAACGTAGCCATGCGTCGGGTGCCTGAACGCGCCGGGCAATGTGCCCACGACTTCAAAACCCATTTTCTGCCATAGCGAAATGGCCCGCAGGTTGGTGCTCACGACGAAGTTGAATTGCATCGCCCGATACCCGTGGCCGCGGGCGGTTGCCATTGAGTGTTCGCACAAACTACGTGCGACGCCTTTACCGGTCGCATTAGGTGCTGTGACGTATCCACAGTTGCAAACATGCTGACCACCGCCCGCCTGATTGGAACGCATGTAATAGGTGCCGAGGATGGCGCCCGCTTGCTCGGCAACGAAGACTTCCTTGTCTGCTCCCATCCAGTACGCGAGAGCCTCTGCCCGGCTCAGGTTGGGATCAAGCGCATAGGTTTCTCCCGCTCGGATTATGGGTTCAATAATTGACCAAACGGCGGGAGCGTCTGCGGATGAGGCGGGGCGAATATACATGGCGGCATCATTAGCCTTGGCGGTAGGCGCTGAGAAGCGGGTCATGGTGTTTTATCCTTTGCGCACTGGCAAATGGCGGCTCCGCCTCGGCGCTTCGAGGTTGCATCACCCTCCCCGCGAAATCGAAAGAGCCAACCTGACCTTTCGTCCCGAGTTTGTGCTGATGGGCCGAGGAATCCGGCCGGTACGCGGCTGAGGCTCTGCGGCTTGAGCGTCATCCGCACCGTCATGGCATCGACCAGCATCTTGTCCTAGCCGGAGAGGAAGCACCCGAGATGGTGCTTGCTCCGCGTCGAACCGGCGGCGCCGGCATCCACAGCGTCGCCTTATGGGCGCGGAGCGCTGGTCAGCGTTGATCAAGCAATTTGATCTGGAGATCTTCCCAGTGCTCCTGGAACGCCTCCCGCGCCGTATCGTAGTGGCGGCTTTTCAAGCTGTTGATGAGCCGCTCGTGTTCTTCCGCCATTTCTTCGGCAGTGGCGTAGAAATCCTGCCGCTGTGCGAGGAGAAGCTCGATCTCGCCCTCGAGGTCTGAATAGGTTCGCTTCAGCCGAGCGCTGCCGCTAGCGGCGATAATCGCGCGGTGGAAGTCACGGTCCGCGCCAACCAACAGGGATCTGTCGGTGGATAGAGTCGACCTGTGCATAACCTCAACCGCCTCCAGCGCCTGAGATGGGATGACGCCGGTCAGCACGATCAGACGAATGGCCTCGCCTTCGATGGCACCGCGCACGCGTGTGATATCGACGATATCGTCGGGCCCGAATTCAGGCACCACAAAGCCTCTGTTCGGTATCTGCCGCAGTAGGCCCTGCGTGACGAGCACCTGGGCTGCTGTACGGAATGTGTGCCGCGAGGTCGAATGCTCCTCGCACATCTTCACGTCGCGAAGGAACTCGCCCGGATGGAAATCTCCCGACAAGATGCGCCGTCGCAAGGCGTGTGTCAGGGTTTCCACCGCGCTAGCCGGCATGGGCTCGACTTTCATCTCAAGATCTTCGGCTTGATTCGTGGCGTGCAGCGTCGGCATGGCTGTGGCTTTGCTCGTTGATTTTGTTTTCATACCTACGCCACATGCGGCGGCATAGGGCAAGGGAGATGATATTGTGCCCTCCGGCTGCATGGGGGTGAGTCCTAGATCTGCACGGACCGAAGCGCCCCGTCGACGCCCTCGAGGAGACGCGCCGCGTTGGCCGATGTGAAGACGAGCGGGGGCCTGATCTTCAGGATATGAGCGTCCGCTCCCGTCGCGGAAATGAGGATGCGCCGGTCGCGCAATGCATTGACGGCAGCAAGCGCACGGTCCATGTCCGGCGTTTTCCGGTCTCTATCCCTGACGAGTTCGACGGCGAAATAGAGGCCGGCCCCGCGAACATCGCCGACGAATTCATATTTCTTCTGCAGGTCCCGCAGGCCGTCGAGGATTTCGCCGCCGACCTTGGCGGCGTTGTCCAACAGGCCCTCTTCGAGGATCGTGTCGAGCACGGCCCTTGCAGCGGCGATAGCGACGGAGTTGCCGCCAAACGTGTTGAAGTAGCGCATGCTGGAACCGAATTCGGCGATGAGTTCGGGGCGCAGGACTACGCCGGCAACGGGATAGCCGTTGCCCATGGGCTTGCCCATTGTCACGATGTCCGGATCGACCTTGTGCCGGGAGTGACCCCAAAAATGGGTGCCGGTCCGCCCGAATCCGGACTGCACCTCGTCGGCGATGAACAGGCCGCCTGCCTTGCGCACCACTTCCGCCACCGGCGCCAATACGTCCGTCGGATCGACATAGAGACCATCGGACGAGAAGACGGAGTCGGCGATGAAGGCCGCCAGGCCGCCGCCATGCCGCTCCATGTCGGCGATCTGCCGTGCGACGTCCTCCGCCATCCGCCGGCCGATTTCCTCGACGGGTAGGCGGTAGGAATCGGGCGCGGCGACCGTGCGGACATAGGGATCCAGAGCCGACTTCTTGCCGAGCGACGGCGAGATTGCCGCCACCGCGCCGCTGTTGCCGTGATAGGCTTCGGCCGTGACGATGACGCCGGTCTTGCGTGTGTGGTAACGCGCGATACGCAAGGCGAGATCGTTAGCTTCCGAGCCGGTGCATGTGAACATCGCGCATCCGGTTCGGCCGAGTTCGCCACCGAACGTATTGATCAGGGCTTCGGCATAGTCCAGCAGGGGCTCCTGCATGTAACGCGTGTGGGTACAGAGTACCTCGAGCTGCTTCTGGATCGCCTCGATGACGCGTGGATGAGAGTGACCCAGCGATACCACGTTGTTATAGGCGTCGAGATATTCGTCGCCGTGCCTGTCATAGAGGAAGACGCCCTTGGCACGGGAGATCTCAACCGGCGACTTGTAGAAGAGCCGATAAGCGGGCCCGAGCAGCCTTTGCCGCCTGGCGATATGCGCCAAATCTTCGCTTGTGAGATGAGACGTGTCCTGGGGGTTGAAGCCATTTGGCATGTCGCCACGGAAGCCCTTGGGCAGGGTAGTCGATTGCTGGGACATCACGGTTCCTATCGTGTCAGAAGATCGGAAATCTGTGCGGTCGAAATCGAGTGGAACCACTCGAGGTGGGCCCAGCCGGCTTCGGTATGGCGCAGAATATAGCGGCTATTCTCCGGGAAGATTTCGGCGCGCCAGCACGTCAACAGCGCACGGACCGCAAGACGGCCCATCGACAGGAAGGGGATGAGCCGGAGTTCCTCGTCCGTCAGTTCGGCGTGGCGGAGATAGCCGCGCAGAACGTCGCGCGGTTCGTCGAACAGGTCACGCCGGTTCCCATGGTCGAACGTTTTTGGCATTTGATTCATCAACGCCGTGGAGACATCAACGGCGACAGCGGTACGGACCGCATCGCCGAAGTCGATGACGCCGGTCAGGAACTGCGGGCTGGCGTGATTGACGACTAGGTTCGACGTATTGAAGTCGTTGTGGAGCACCTGCCGCCGGCACAGGTCGAGGCTCGGCTTGACTTCGGCAAACCGCTCGAGCGCGCGGACGGTCCAGGCCCGCTTGCCGCCCCTGGGGATGAAACTCAACAGATCGGCGAGATCCAGCAGATGGGTGACGTCCCATGCCAGCGCCCGGCCGTCTGCGGGATGCGAGAAATCGGCCATGGAATGACGCAGCTTTGCCAGGATTTCACCGATCCGCTCGCGCTGTGGGGCTGTGGCAGATGTCCGGTCGAGCGGCGTACCGGGGAGGAAGGTGATGAGCCGCACCACCCGCCGCTCGCCGGCCCTGGTGGTGACGCTGGGCAAATCCACACCGTCGGCGTCGCGAAGTGCACGGGGGACGGGTAGATCTGGCGCCCGCTGTTCGAGATGACGCAGCAGGGCGACCTGAAAATCGAGCTCTTCCATCCGCTCGGAAGGATGAGCGATCTTCAGCACAAACTTCCCCCTGGCCGCGCAGTTGAGGAGGAACGTGTCGTCTTTCTCGGTTTCAAAGCGCGTGGCCGAGCCTCGCGCGCCATATAGCCGTTCGGCGATTTCTTCGGCTTCCGCAGCGCCCACGGGGTGGCACACCTCGGAAAGCTCAGGGACGCGGGCTGGCCCGCACTGATGCTTGTGACCCATCTTTAACTCATTCAGATCCTGCCTCGGGAATGGGCAGCTCGAGGCCTTAGTATCTCACTTCCCAATTTTTGTACAACAATTTATTTTTTGATTGAAATTTCTTGCCGTTTGAATGGTCTTTCTCTGCCCAAGGAAGATTAACGAATTCGCGAGATTTTCTGGTGAATGCGTGCACCAAAATGAGCGAATACCAGGGAGTTGCGTCGCATCACCGCGCAATTTGTGTTGTGTGAATAACGACGCACTCAAGCTGCCGGAAAGCAGCAGGACGATCAGTCTCGAAAATTGTTGGACAATTTAATTGCCATTGCCACAAAGTTATGCCAATGTCCTCCCCACTGGCCGGAGTGCAGCAAGCAAGTTGGAGTGCTCCGCTGGGTGAATTGGCCCGATACCAAAAGAGGCGAAGGCAATGAAACTGATCAGATACGCTGCCGCATTGCGGTCTATCGGCACCGCGACTCTTTAGACGAGGCGGCATGCCCAGCAACCTGACCTTGTATAGGCACACTGTGCCGTGAAAATTGGAAGGAATACACGCCATGACTCGATTTCGACCGAAGTACGTCACCTTCGACTGCTACGGCACACTCACCAATTTCGATATGGCCGGCGCTGCGCGACGCGTCTACGCCGAGCGCCTCTCCCCAGAAACGATGGCCCGCTTTGTCGAGGCTTTTAGAGGCTATCGCCTTGACGAGGTGCTAGGGCCATGGAAACCCTTCCTCGAAGTGGTGCACAATTCCATCGAACGCAGTTGCAAACGCATCGGTATCCCGTTCAAACCGGAAGACGCGCAACGCATCTATGACGAAGTGCCAACCTGGGGTCCGCACCCGGACGTCCCGGCTGGCCTGTCCAGGGTGGCCGAGGAAATTCCGCTGGTCATCCTGTCGAACTCCATGAACAGCCTGATCATGTCGAACGTGGAAAAGCTGGGCGCGCCCATCCATATGGTCATCACGGCGGAAGAAGTCGGGGCATACAAACCTCTGATGAAGGGCTTCGAATACATGCTCGACAAGCTCGGCTGCGGGCCCGAAGACATTACTCATGTGTCCTCATCCTTCCGTTACGACCTGATGACCGCCTATGACCTGGGAATCAAGAGCAAGGTCTGGGTCAACCGCGGCCATGAGCCAGCCAATCCCTATTACGAATATACCGAGATCGAGGATATCGGCGGGTTAGCCGCCGCCGTTGGCCTGGAGCCCGCACTCAAGCGCGCCTGAAAAAATAGCGCTCAGGCACTGTTGCTACGATGAGACCGGGGCGGTTCATTCGCCCCTTCTCTTTATCGTTCGAAGGGGAGCAAAGCACGGCCTTTCCGGGGACCCCTTCCGCACGAGTGACCTGCTGGCGTTAGAGGATGGTGTGATCCGAACGTGACGCAACGGCACGTCGCTCTCGGGATGCGTTCGTTGCGCGGCCGCTATCGAGTCCGCTTCGAATGACAGGGGCTGTTCCTCGACGACTGGGGCGTACAGCGGTCGTCCGCGAGGCGTGCGGGAATGACTGGACCGGGTGGCAAGCAGTCGCTCGCAGCGATTAGCATGAAGGGGCGCGATTCGAGACGAGCCGCCGTTCAGCGTGACCTGCTTCATTTCGGATCTGCGAGGATCCTTGGGGCGACGGCAAAGATCAGAGATTTGCCAAGGTGGAATTCTGGGAACCTATGACTGCAGAAGGAAGCGAGCGGGCGCTAAACCAAAGTTTTTCCAGGCCCGGACGCACCTCTTGGAACGCGATGTCGATGCCCGTTTGCTCGAGAAACTGGCACGCAAATTGCCACTGTCATACTCCAGTTAAGGCACCCGGTCAGGTGCAACTATACCGCCTTCATTCTCAAGAATGTCGATGCGTTTAGCTTCTGATCCAGTAAATTTCAGGCGCACACCAATGCCGGCCCCATTGTCAGGAATGAAGACGGCGCCGGCTCTTTCCAGAGCCGATTGCAAGGCAAACATTTCATCATCACCCGGTTTGTCGAGCTTGCGCTCAAAACGAAGCACGGTTTCCACGCCCACGCCGGCAGATATTGCGAGACGCTCGGGCGAGAGGTCGGTAAGTGCACGTGCCGCACGACATTGGGAGCCAGTGATCATGGTTATTCTCCTTTTCTACAAACAAGACCGCCCCAGCATCGGGGCGATCAATCGTAGCCATTCGGCGAGCAAGGTGGCGAATTTGCCACGCTCGAGCTGATCGGGGAAAGGATCCCGACGCCAGCGATAATCGTTCTCTACTTTATGCAAGAAGGCTTGACGTCTCGGAGGAACGGAGGACTTCGCTTTCCGCCCGATGTTGAGTAACCGCAAACACCGTCAGCTTGTGCCCCTATCATCCCGTCCGCTCCAATCCATGGTCTGACCGGCGGACAAGCCGAGAAGGCCAGTTCCGATGGGGGTCAGGATGGATATCCTGCCTTCGGAAATATCTGCGTCTATCGGGAACACGAGTGTCACTGTTCGCCCATCAACGGTGTCAGCTTCATACTCAACCGTCGATCCCATTCGAACGACATTCGGAGGCCCCGAGGTGCCCGCAACCACGAGTGCGCGTTCGAGCTCAATCAAGAGACCATCGGAAACCTCGGGAAGGCGATCAGCCGCAGCAAGAGCAAGTTTATTCAATCGCTGGTGATCCGTCTCGCCAATCACGATCGAAGGCTTTTGTGAGTTCTGGAGGTGCTTCTTCATTTCCGTTCCTCAGTGTTCATCTTAGTGCCACCGAGTGCGCGACATTGGTCCGCCATGGGATACCGTTGACCTGCCTTGCCTCGATCATAAAAATCGCCATCACCTCCTCGGGGGATTGGGCCAGCCGGAGCCCCTCCCTGATCAGCGGCGCGCGCACCATACGGAATAGTCGCGACAGCGCAGGCAAGAAGGTACGAGCCTCAGAGCGGGGCCAAAGCACGGTAAAGACGAGATCGACGGGATCGCTGTCGGGGGTGTTAAAATCTATCGGAGGAGCCAGTCGCGTAAATGACGCTACAGGCGACGAGATTGAGCGCAGCAATGCGTGCGGGACGGCGATGCCACGGCCGATGGCGGTTGAGCCGAGCCGCTCCCGCCTCCAAATGCTCCGAAGAATCGCTTGGTCATCAAGCCCAGTTCCTCGCGCAAGTTTGACAGCGATCCTGGACAGCGCCGAGTGCTTTCCCTTTGTCGCAAGGTCAAGAGTAATATTTTCTTCTGACAGGTTGCCGAACGTCATCATGGTTGCCTCTAAGCCGATACGCGCGAGCGCAAACGAACTGCGTTTGGCACGCCGTCTGCTGCGCTTATTGATTGAATCGAGGATGTGGCTGACCCGGACGCGAAGCCGGTAGAGTTCACGTCCGGGCTAGAGGCCTGCTTTGAGGCGTTGTGGCTCTCTCTGTGGTGCGAAAGTATTCATAGTAACTAAAACATGGGGACGGAATTCTCGAAATCAAGCGCGCGGCTAGGACGTGGATCGCTCTGAATTCGTGGATATCTCGCGTTCAGTAGACTTCCGGCCATCAGAGGGCGGTGAGGCCGAAAATTCGGAGGGATGCAGAAATACTGCACTGAAATGCCAGTTTATTTCATTGGACTAATATTACCGCCTGGTTCTTGAATGGCTGCACGCGACAGGTCGTACGAGCAGCCATTAGCCGCCGGAATTTCCGCGATCTCGGCTTTGAACGGAGAAAAGGATCTCCCCGATGAAAAAACTCTTCCTCGTTCCTGTTCTGACACTGGCCAGCACGCTTGGTGCCATGGCTGCGGATGAAGCCGCAAAGGCGCCGCCGGCCGCCCCTTATCAGCAGGTCAGCAAGCTGGTGAAGTTACCCGATTTCCTCCCCGGCATTGGCCAGCTCTTCGTCGATCCGGCGACACTGCCGGCTGGTCCGTTCCTCGCATATAATCATGACGGAAAGCTTGTCAGCACGATCTACATGCTGCCGACCAAGGATCTCAATCCGGACAGGTCGTTCGATAATCTTGCAGCGCCCGGAGGCAGCGTCGACCATGTCGACGTCTACTACAATGCCGGCCATCCAGGCGTGGAAGAGCCGCATGTCCATGTCGTCCTGTGGCATGTTGCAACTGCCGGCGAAGCGAGCGTCGCCAAATGAGTGTCGCGCGGCGTGAAGTGCTGGGTCTCGGTGGCGGGCTCGTCGCCGTCCTTTCCCTGTCCGGGCGGGACGTATGGGCCGAGGAGGTAGTGGAGATCCGGATGCAAGGGCGCGCCTATGGCTCACATGCCTGGTTTGACCCGATCGGTCTCCTGATCAAGCCGGGTCAGATGGTCCGCTGGACCAACACCAACCCCGGCAATTCGCATACGACGACCGCCTATCATCCAGCAAACTTCGGGAGGCCGCGGCGCATTCCTGAAAGGGCTAAGTCCTGGGATTCGGACTATCTCCTGCCCGACGCGAGCTTCTCGGTAACCTTCACCGAGCAAGGAGTTTATGACTACTATTGCGTTCCACATGAGCTGGCGGGAATGGTCGGACGCATCATAGTCGGCGAACCAGAACCGCATGGCGGCTGGATGGAGGCGATCGCTTCAGGGAGCGGCCTACCGGATCAGACCCTCAAGGCGTTTCCAACGGTCGAAGAAATAATGGCAAAGCGGATAGTCCGGCGGGTTTAGAGCCCCCGCGTTTCGACGCTGGCCAGCCAACGAGCGAACAAATGAGTCCGATGGCGAAGGGACCGTAGTCCGCGCACCGGCAACCACGAGGGGCTACCATGACAGACACTGCGTTTCGGGCAGACCTGCAGCCGCAGGCGGGAAGCAGCGGCGGGACAGTGGCAGCCAAACAGCGCGAAGGCGCAATGCGTCGGCTTCACTCCTTGGGCGAGATGACCGGCGGTATTGCCCATGATCTCAGAAACATCCTGGCGATCGTTGACTCCGGCCTGAGGCTCGCCGCACGAAGAGCCGACCAGCCGGAGAGCGTGCGCGCCTATATTGCCGCGGCGCAGGAAGGCGTCGACCGGGGTGTCGCATTGATTACGCAGTTGCTCGCTTTTGCAGACCATAGGGAACTCGAGCTCAGAGTGCGCGACCTGAACGCGTGCGTCAGCGCTGCCGCGCCATTCCTTAGATATGGTGCGGGACCCGACGTCCGCGTCAGGTTCGAGCTGGGTTGCGACGTACCAAGCTGCCAGATCGAACCAACGCTTTTCGACGCCGCGGTTCTTAATCTTGTCCTCAACGCTCGCGATGCCATGCCAGGCGGCGGCGAGATTTGCATCGGAACGGAGCGGCTGGTTGAGCCCGACAGTGCGCCTGGCCTGCCGGCGCCGGGAACCTATGCCCGGCTTCGCGTCTACGACCACGGCTGCGGCATACTACCGGACGTTCTGCAAAAGGTGCTGGACCCGTTCTTCACGACCAAGGGCGAGAACGGCACCGGAATGGGATTAGCGCAGGTGCGCGCCTTCATGCAGATGGTCGGGGGTCATCTCCGAATTGCCAGCGAGCGAGGCACCGGAACCACAGTCGATCTGCTATTTCCATCGACCGACGCGGCCGCTTAGGCCTCGATGTTGCCTTCGGAGATCGCGCGCAAGCCGGCAAGCGCCGGTCCCACAACACTCTCGTCGGCATTTGCCGACCTCACCGAGTAAATCGGATAGGAGAATTGCGGCATGTCGGGTACGAGATGGAGCTCACCCGCCGCTAAATGGGGCTCCACCGCGCTCATCCTGAAGTAACCTGAGCCGCCGCTCGCAAGGACATAGCTAAGTGCCAGCGGACCGAGATCGAAGGCGAGGTCCGGTGCGACATCCGGGAAATTCATGTCGTGTTGTCGCCCGAAATCCGGCCCCCAATCCATGTAGACGTAACTCGTCTCCTCAAGGCGCTTCGCTTCCGGATCGGTTGTCATAAGCACGAGCTTTTCTTCCATCAGCAAATCGATCTGGAGGCCGGGGCGAATTTGGGGCGCATACATGATCGCCACATCGACCATCCCCGAGGCGACCTGATTATTCAAATCCTGGGGCACGTCGACATGGACGCGAAGCGAGATATCCGGAAGGGATTGACGAATCCATCTGACCCAGTTCAGCAGGAGTGGTTGCGCAAGCGTGACTTCGCTGCCGACCGTCAGCACTGCTCGGCGCCCTGCCGGCACTTTGACCTGTTGACGAGTGCGCTGCCATAACTGGACGAAAGTCGGCGCGTGGCGCAGGAACTGCTCGCCCGCCGGGGTAAGAGACGCGCCACCCTTGTTCCGAACGAACAGCGGCTGGCCAAGCAGTTGTTCGAGGTGGCGAATCCGCGCGCTGACCGTGGTCTGAGCAACATTCAAGCGCTCCGCGGCGCGAATAAAACTTCCCGTTGAAACTATTTCCAGGAAAGTACGGGCGAGCTCAATATCCATTTTGATATAGCATAAACGTTGCTCTTAAATGTCAATCAAATTCGTTTGCTATATATTAGCTCGTCCGTAAGAGTGGGTGGAAGCCGCCAGGCGAGCGCGGAATGCGTAACCAGTCTCATGAGCTCGGCGTGGCTAGGCAGGCAGTGAGCACTGCGCCGAGGTGTTGCCGCACAAGCCGGTTGGCTTGGCAGACAACACGTACTAACCGCACAGCCATGACCGACGGCCAAGTCGATCCTCGGCGACCTCGACACCTCTCGGTAGGCATTTTATCGATGTGCCAGCAAGATCTCCTTGATGACAACAGCATCGTTGTGCTTCTCGTCGCGCGCCGCGTAGACAAGTGTGATCGGACCGTTGAGCGCCAGGTTGCGCAACCGATCAAATTCCTCGCGATGCTCCTTGATCTCCTCGGCATACCGCCGGCGGAATTCCTCCCATCGGGAGGGATCGTGAGCGAACCATTTCCGCAGCTCGGTGCTTGGCGCCAGTTCCTTCGCCCAATAGTCAATTGCCGCATCGGTCTTGCTCACTCCGCGCGGCCACAGCCGGTCAACCAGGACACGCTTGCCGTCACCGTCCGTCGGACTCTCATAGGCACGCTTCAGTTTGACGTTCTTCTCGGAGATTTTGGCGCTCATGCACGTCGCTCCTGCCCTGCCTTCACGGAGATAGGGCGCGCAATCACATCTGCTACGGCCCAATCGACTTGAAGACGGCGTTGCCCACGGATCACGCGACTATGACAGGAGAAAAGTGATGAAGTTCTTTGTCGACACCGCCGATATTGCCGAAATCCGCGGGCTAGCCGCGGTAGGTGTTGTAGACGGAGTGACCACGAACCCCTCGTTGGTTGCAAAGACCGATCGACCGATCCGGGAGGTTGTCAAGGAGATCTGCGAGGCGATCGAGGGCCCCGTCTCAGCGGAGGTCACCGCGACTGATTTCGACGGCATGGTCACCGAGGGGGAGCGCTTGGCCAGCATAGCTGCGAATGTGGCCATCAAGGTGCCCTCCACCTGGGATGGGTTCAGGGCTTGCCGGGCACTCTGCGAACGCGGGCTGAAGGTCAATGTTACCCTCTGCTTTTCAGCCAACCAGGCATTACTCGCGGCAAAAGCCGGTGCGGCCTATATTTCCCCTTTCGTCGGCAGGCTCGAAGATATCGGCCTCGATGGCATAGACGTCGTCCGGGAAATTCGGGCGATCTACGACAACGACAAATCCTTCAATACGCAAGTTCTGGCTTCCTCAATTCGCACGCCGCGGCATGTCACGCAGGCTGCAATGGCGGGCGCCGATATCGCGACGGTGCCACCGGGAGTGCTTAGGAAGCTGGCCAACCACCCACTCACGGAACAGGGGCTGGCTTCCTTCCTTGCCGACTGGGGCAGGACGGGTCAAGCCATTCGTTAGTTATCCTGTTGCCGTTTGTCCTGACCGGTCCAGCAGAAAAACTGCACACAACAGGCGACTAAATTCGTTTGCTTCATAGGCGCAGCGGTAACAAGCTGCCGTGTGAGATCAAAAGACCCGACCTGCAAAGGCGCTATCAGCAGTCACGGCGAAACCCCATCTCGATACCGAAAGGAGATACGAATGGCTCCTGGACACACAAGCATGAGTGGGCCTGATCTGGCGCGCGGTATCAGGCTTGCCGATCTTCCCGACGGCAGCAAGCTCGTCGGCCATTGCGGCGATGCGCAGGTGTTGCTTGTGCGCCGCGGGGCCGAGATCTTCGCCGTCGACGCGCATTGTACTCACTACAATGGCCCGCTCGGCGACGGACTGGTTGATGGCGACAGCGTCCGATGCCCATGGCATCACGCATGTTTCAGCTTGAGGACCGGGGAGGCCCTGCGCGCGCCCGCCTTCAGGCCGCTGGCATGTTGGTGGGTGGAACAGCGCGACGGCCATATCTTCGTCGTTGGCAAGCGCAAGCGTGCAGAGGCGGCAACAAGCGAGCGTCCTGTCGAAGCAATGCCCGAGAAGATCGTCATCGTCGGTGGCGGAGCGGCCAGCTTTTCCGCCGCTGAAATGCTGCGGCGTGAGCAGTATGCCGGCAGCATTCTCATGCTCAGCGACGACGAAGCGCCGCCTGTCGACCGGCCGAACCTTTCCAAGGACTACCTTGCCGGCAAGGCGCCGGAGAGCTGGGTTCCGCTACGGGGGGAGAGCTATTACTCCAAGAACCAGATCGACCTGCGTCTCGCTACGAAAGCGGTTCGCATCGAGCCGCAGAACCGCGAGGTCATCCTCGCTGGCGGAGGCTCGATCCCCTATGACAGGTTGCTGCTTGCGACCGGTGCAGAGCCGGTTCGCCTGACGATTCCGGGTGCCGACCAGCCCCATGTTCATACGTTGCGCTCGCTCGCCGACTGCCGCGCCATAATCGAGCGGGCCGCGACGGCCCGCCGGGTGGTCGTGCTTGGAGCGAGCTTTATCGGTCTCGAAGTCGCCGCGGCCCTGCGCGCTCACGGTATCGAAGTCCATGTCGTCGCCCCCGACAAGCACCCGATGGGGCGGGTCCTGGGTCCGCAGATGGGCGACTTCATCCGGACCCTTCATGAAAAGAATGGCGTCGTTTTCCACCTCGAGGAGACTGCTAGCAGCATTAATGGGAGCGAGGTGAAACTGCGCAGTGGCGAAACGCTGGCCGCGGACCTCGTGGTCGCCGGCATCGGCGTGCGGCCACGCACGGAGCTCGCCGAAACGGCAGGGTTGGCAACGGACCGCGGCGTCGTCGTGAATGGTTTTCTGGAAACCAGCGAACCGGGGATCTTCGCGGCCGGTGACATCGCGCGCTGGCCGGATCCCCATAGCCGAGAGAACATCCGCGTCGAACATTGGGTGGTGGCCGAGAGGCAAGGGCAGACCGCGGCGCTGAATATGCTCGGCCGGAGCGAGAAGTTTGCAGCCGTGCCGTTCTTCTGGAGCCAGCACTACGACGTCAGGATCAATTATGTCGGCCATGCGGAGCGATGGGACGAGATCATGGTCGAAGGCGACATCTCGGGCAGGGACTGTCTGCTGCGGTTCAAGCGCGACGGACGCGTACTGGCTGCCGCCTCGATATCCCGCGACATCGAAAATCTGATGACCGAGGTGGCGATGGAGCACGAAACGGCCTTCTGATGACGAGGCGGGCGCCGAACGCTCGCACGCCACAGCGATGAAGAGGAGTTGAACTATGTCAACGTCGCCCGACCGCAACCCGCCTCCCGGCGTGCACACGCCCACGCCCGCCAGGCATTACTCGAGGTCAATCATTTTCATAGACGAGATCGCCAAGCATGAGCCGCACCCCACCTCGGTCGAAATTTTCTCACACTATGGCAACAAATGGTATTGCCAGGTCCGCTGCGGCGAACAGAAAACTCAGCCAATGGGACCCTTTACCGAGCGACAAGCGGAGCGAGTTCAGGAGGCCCGCAGGTCGAGGATCGCAGAAAAGGGCACCGCGTGGCTCGTCTTCGAGCGAACCGGAGAGGATTGGTGATGAGGCAAGTTACGCGAGTTGCAGTGAAAAAAATCCTGGCCCGAACGGAAACGCCATGTCCAGAAAGCCTTGCGTTGAGTGTGACCAGCGTTCGTCTAGGGAAGCGACGCAGCGCGGATAGCGCATCGGCTGTCTATCGTCTGCTGGCTGCAGAAGACCCGGATTTCGTCCGACATTCGCGACGACTCCATCGTTTTCTGGCTGAAGGCGGTAGCTCCGTTTCAGGAGCGTGAGCCCTGGCGCCATACTGGCGGCCAGGGAAATCGAACGGAGATCCAGTTGATTTTGCCGGGGCGGATCTGCTCCGGGGAGTTATGACATGAGCAATCGGCTTCAATGCTATCTAACGCCAAACGATCATGCAATCCTTAGGGAAATACTTGATCGGGGGCCTCGCGACACTGCTTATAGCCGATTGCTTGAGAGAAAGCTGGTACAGGCTGAAACTTGCGCCTTCAGGAATGTCCCCGATGACGTCGTGACGATAAACAGTCGCGTGACCTTCTGCGTTGATGCAGGTGTCCCGAGAACAGCTAATCTGGTCCGCAATGAGAGCCTGGACTTTCCTAATTACACTGTCTCGGTAGGGTCGCTTTTGGGGTTAGGGCTGCTCGGCTTGAGAGCGGGTCGGGCAATTGCCGTGGACACAGAAAAGGGTAGCTTACAGAAGATCAACGTGATCCGGATTGATTTTCAAGCTCTTGCGTTTCCAGGTACCCCAATGGTGATCACCTCGACGTTATGCCAAGGATCCCGTTGGGATCGCAGTCAGGATGTCCTCCAAGGATGAGGAGGCCCGTGTCCGGAAATGCAGGACCTGCAGTGGGCCGATTGATTCCAAGCCATATCATCCTGGCAACCGACTTCAGCGCAAGATGCGACCGAACGCAGGACCGCGCGTTCAGCTAGCGACGATCGGCATCCGCACCGCAAGCCCGATCTATTTCGAGGCCGCCTTGATCATCGGAGTCCTGGGGTTCGTCTCGAGCGTCGCGCTGGCAAAGTTCCTTATGCGCGCGAGATGATCGAATGACGCATGGCGAGATTTTGCCCGCGTGGGCGCCGTTGCTAACGGCTTTCCTCGTGCTTCTCGGCGCCGGGCTGACGCTGATCGGAGCTATCGGAACCCTGCGGTTCGGCGCCTTTTTCGAGCGCGTGCATGCACCGACCCTCGGCACAAGCTGGGGAACCGGAGCCATCGCGCTCGCGTCGATCGTCTGTTTTTCTGCGTTGGGTTCGAGGTCTGTGGCGCGAGATCCTGATCGGCGTCTTCATCGCCATTACCGCGCCAGTCACCCTCATCCTCCCGCGCGGCCCTCTATCGGGACCGGACCGAAGGGATCAAGGGCATTCCGGCACGATCAGTCATGCGGCCTCCGCAAGGAAACGACCGGCCGGGCGGGGTTGGAACCGGCGGTGACGAGCCGCCGCCGTCTGCGCCAGAGAGTGACGGCTAGCGCCCGTCAAGCAAGTCCGGCCCGCGAGCGCCGTGTCGGCTCGAGCTGCGGATTCGCGCGAATTGCAATTGTCTGACCAGCGTCCAAAGGCCGCATCTCGACGGATGGAATCCTATACCTCAAGTGACCATATCGAAGTCATGACTACTTCACGTCGACACAAGAAATACCTGGTCCTCTCAGCGTCTCTTCTGACGCGACCGTAACCCCGAGCGGCTCGAACGCAAGCGTTCGCCGCCTCGGGGATCCCCTCTCACATAGACAGTCTGGCACGCGGCTACGCGCGTGCGGCGCTCAAGCGGGGCGCCGCCGCGTCTGCAGGCCGCTGATGCTTCCCGAACGCCCGTTCGCCGCGTCGCTTCTGCGGACCACGCGACCGGGCCAATCAATACTGCTCATGGAGGGCAACAATGTCCGCACACGAACACTCACCAACCGAAGTCCGCCAGGATCCGACGCTGCGCAGTCCCAGGATAACTGTCACGGGATTTTTTCTACGTGCGCTGCAACGCCGGCAGCGCAGGCGGGCGGCCGCCGCGCTTCAAAACCTCGACGACAGGCTGCTCGAGGACATTGGTATAACGAGAAATGACATCCCGCGGATTGTCGAAGGACTCTTCCGGCCGTCGGGACAGGTACATGCGGAATCTCCGGCAACTGTCTCGCAGCCCGTCGGCCTAGTATCGAAAAGCGGCCTGAATGGCTGCCGTGCGTCAAGGCCAGCGAGGCATCGCGCCGTCCGGTGGCCTGCTGGAGGCAACGAGGGATAGGACAACGAAAGCGATCATCGCGGTGGGCATCTTTGGCTTGATGATCGTCGCTTTCGCGATGCTCTGAGACTGGGCCCAATTTTCGGGCGAAATTTCGTCGGCTGTAAACGATAGGTCCATAGGCCAGGTGGATGTCATGTGCATGGAGACTTTCGCCAGGATTTCTCGGCTTGCCGGGGAGGGACGAGTCCTTTCCCGGAGCAGGCTCCCTAGCCTCGAATTCCGTTCCCGAGGCGCCTCGCGGCGCCGCACGAAATGGAGCAAAGCATGAGAAGATTCCGTTCAAGGCGCTCCTGCCTTTCCTGCAGCCGTTAGGTAGCAAGAGCGGCCGTCCGGTGCCCTTGGTGGATGGCCTCGGTTGTCGTGCCTGCGGCGTTTACGGACCCACCGGGACCGCGCCCTCGTCCATCGGGCCGTGCGACCTAGTCATTGTTAAAGGGTGGTCCGGTCCGCGTTTCCCGAGCCTTGCATTTCGCCCGGACACGAAATCTGCTGCTGCGGACAGAGTTTCTGAAGAAAACATAGCCAGTCCGGATCAGGCCCGATGGCTAAATGTGCAGAATGATGAAGACCAGTATCGCTATGGGGAGCGCAACGCACAGGGTGAGAAGCGTATCGCGGCCAACGGCTTCGCTGCGGCTGCGCGCATTCGGGTCAGGACGACGCATGCTCGTGTCCTCCGTTTTATTTGTTGTATTTTACCGCCGTTCTCGATGAAAATCACGGAGACATGTATCCCGTCAGCCGCCGCGGTTGACTTTGACGGAAGGACAGAGTGGTGACCGGATCATTCCCGACACATTGCTCGATGCGCTGACAACGCCGAAAGGGATGACGAGAAGGCCGAACAACAGCACCATCCAAGGCATGGTGCGATCGTCCAGGCCGCGGTTACAGTGGTGCTCGTGCCCTATTCGCACAGTGTTAGCGGCCTGCCAGTATCTCTACCGCTCAACAAAAGCAGGTGAGCCGTTGTGGCGAACCTTCTGGACCGGCGGTCCGGCACATCACGGCTTCCTGCCCACGACAAGGCAGGTCGACGTGCCATGCGCGTAGATCCGACCTTGAGCGTCCTCGATGCAGCCTTCCAGCGTGATGACGGTCCGGCCGCCGGACACCACGTGGCCGGTCACACGCATTTCGCCGGAGTCGGCGAAGATCGGGGACAAACTTGGCGGTGGTTTCGTGCGACGGGCAGGTTTCGCCGACCGAGAGCGTCGTCTGGGCGGCAAGCGCCATGACGGTGTCGAGCATCATCATGATCCAGCCGCCGTGAACCGTATTCGTCAGGGTAGAAAAGCGCGGCTCGGGCGGCCAGCAGCCCGACCTTGCCTTCTTCCGGAGGGAGCAAGGTGAACGGAAGTATTTCCGCCATCGGTGGTCGGCGGATGCTCCCGTCCGCCAGTTTCGCAATGAGCTCCAGCCCGGAGCAGGGCTCCTGGTCGGCAGTTGCGCTGTGCGCTTCGGCCGGACGCATCGTCATTGGCGAGCTCCCGGTGCTGTATCCCCCGCAGACGACATCAGCACGCTCTCGGCGGCCGCCTCCAGGAACCGCTTCGACATCTGCTCGTCGTTGACAGCGCGCGAGAGGAGCACCGCACCGACCATCGTCGACAGAATGGCCATCGCTTTGCCGTCCGCCTCCTCGCTGTCGGTCGCGCCAATCCAATTACCGAGCATTTCAAGGTATTCCCTGATCCCGGCTTCGAATGACGCTTTCACGCCGACGCATTGCCTGGCAGCATCCGAGCCGAGCGCAACGACGGGGCAGCCGTCCATCTTCTCTTCTCGATGTGCCATGCTGAGGTAGAATGCGACCACCGCGCCAAAGGGATCCTGCGGATTGGCCGCGGCAGCAGCGGACCATCGACGAAAGGCGCTCTCCAGCGCCCGCCTGGACGCCTGTGCCGCCAGATCATCCTTGGATTCGAACTGCTTGTAGAATCCGCCTTGGGTCAGGCCGGCTCCCTTCATCAGATCCTTGAGCCCGATGCCATCAAAACCGTGCTTTCGAAAAAGCCGGCTCGCCACATCGATGACCGCTTCGCGATTTGCCTCCGCCTGGGCGCGACTAACTCTCATGTTCGACCTCGCAATTAGATTTCACTTGACATCTATACCACCTTTAGATTTAGATCGCAATCCAAATAGAGGCAGCACCCGCCAACAAGGGTCATCGGACATGAACCGCAAACTTCTTCTCACAACGATCGGCCTTGTGGCTGCCGCCGGGGGCGCGGCGTTCGCCTTCGTTTTCGAAACGCCAGCACGGTATGTGGAGGCCGCCGATCCCCGCCTCGCGCCACCGCTTGTAAGAATGGCTGAAGCCACCAGACCGGGAAGCGCCGAGCGGGCCTTCACAGGTACGATCGCCGCCCGAGTGCAGAGCAACCTTGGCTTTCGCGTATCTGGCAAGATCATTGAGCGAATGATCGACGTCGGTCAGCAGGTCAAGGCGGGTCAGGCTCTGATGCGCATCGACGAAACCGATTTGCGTCTTGCGCTGACTGCCAAGCGCAATGCGGTCGCCGCGGCCCGCGCGGTCCTCGTTCAGGCAAGCGCGGACGAGAGGCGCTATGCCGCTCTTGTCAAAGGCGGAGTCGCTGCTACTCCCCAGCGTTACGAGCAGGCCAAGGCGGCGCGCGACACCGCCGCGGCGCAACTCGCCGTCGCGGAAGCGGAAGCCAAAGTTGCAGAGAATGAAGCGACGTACTCGATCCTTGTGGCGGATGCGGACGGAATGGTGGTCGCGACGCTCGGCGAACCCGGACAGGTCATCGCGGCGGGACAGACGGTAGTCCAACTCGCGCATGCAGGCCCGCGCGAGGCCCTGGTCGCGCTACCCGAAACCGTTCGTCCCGCGATCGGATCGGACGCCGAAGCAAGTGTCTATGGAAGTGATGGGCGACGCGGAAGAGCGCGTCTGCGGCAGATCTCCGATGCCGCTGATCCTCAGACCCGCACATACGAAGCGCGTTACGTGCTCGATGGCGACGCCGCCTCGGCGCCGCTTGGTGCGACGGTTACGATCAGCATCCTAAACGGAGAAGGGCATTCGGAGGTCGCGGTGCCGGTCGGCGCCGTGTTGAATGACGGCAGCCGAACCGGGGTTTGGGTTGTCGACCAATCCTCTGCCACCGTGCACTTCGCTCCTGTCGAGGTCAAACGGCTTGGTGAAGAAACAGCATTTGTCACCGGGATCGAGTCTGGGGAGCAGGTCGTCGCCCTCGGGGCGCATCTCCTCAAAGATGGTGCGCCCGTCCGGACCGAGCTCAAGGCGGAGGTGTCCAACCGATGAGCTTCAATCTTTCCGCGCTCGCGGTTCGCGAGCGAGCCGTCACCTTGTTCTTCATTGTTCTGCTGGCCGTTGGCGGCGTCTATGCGTTCATCAGTCTTGGGCGCGCGGAGGATCCCTCTTTCACCATCAAGACCCTGACGGTCACTACCGTATGGCCAGGCGCTACGGCGCGGGAAATGCAGGATCTTGTCGCGGAGCCGCTCGAAAAACGCATCCAGGAACTGACCTGGTACGACCGCGTCGAGACGACGACAAGGCCGGGCTACGCCTTTCTGACCGTCACGCTAAAAGACAGCACGCCGGCCACGGCTGTCGAAGAGGAGTTCTATCAGGCGCGCAAGAAGTTGGGGGACGAAGCCCGCAACCTGCCTTCTGGCGTCTTCGGCCCTTTCGTCAATGATGAATATTCGGACGTGAGCTTCGCGCTTTATGCGCTAAAGGCCAAGGGTATGCCCATGCGCGAGCTTGTGCGGCAGGCAGAGATGATCCGCCAGGATCTTCTGCACGTGCCGGGCGTCAAAAAGATCAACATTTTGGGGGAGCGGCCGGAACAGATCTTTGTCGAGTTCTCGTATGCTAAGCTCGCGACCCTTGGCATTTCAGCACAGGACATCGCTGCGGCTTTGCAAAGGCAAAACACCGTGACGCCGGCAGGCTCGATCGATACACGTGGGCCGCAGGTCTTTATCCGGTTCGATGGCGCCTACAACAGTGTGCAGGCAATTGCCGACACGCCGATCGTCGTTGCCGGACGCACGTTGAAACTCTCTGATTTCGCGGAGGTGCGGCGCGGCTATCAAGACCCCGCGACCTACATCATCCGCCATGAAGGCGAGCCCGCCATCATGTTAGGCGCGGTGATGCAGCAGGGCTGGAACGGTCTGGAACTCGGAAAGGCGCTCGAAGAAAGATCTGCCGCGATTACACAGACGCTGCCGCTCGGTATGACGCTCGCCAAGGTCAGCGACCAGGCCGTCAACATCGACGCCGCGGTCGGCGAGTTCATGCTGAAGTTTGCGATGGCGCTCGGGGTTGTATTGCTCGTGAGCCTGCTCAGCCTCGGTTGGCGTGTCGGGATCGTCGTGGCACTGGCCGTTCCGCTGACGCTTGCCGTCGTCTTCCTCATCATGCTGGAAACCGGCCGGTTCTTCGATCGCATCACACTCGGCGCTCTTATCCTGGCGCTCGGCCTTCTCGTCGACGACGCCATCATCGCCATTGAGGTGATGGTGGTGAAGATGGAAGAGGGCATGGACCGCATCAAGGCGGCCGCCTATGCCTGGAGCCATACGGCAGCGCCGATGCTCTCCGGTACACTCGTGACCATCATCGGACTAATGCCCGTTGGTTTCGCCAGATCAACCGCCGGCGAGTACGCCGGCAACATCTTCTGGGTCGTGGGCTTCGCGCTCATCGTTTCCTGGATCGTCGCGGTGATCTTCACGCCCTACCTCGGCGTCAAGATGATGCCGGCGATCAAACCAGTCGAGGGCGGCCACCACGCTATCTACGACACGCCGAATTACCGGCGCCTGCGGGGGGTCATCAAGTTTGCCGTGCGCCACAAGTTCGTCACGTGCGCGGTCGTCGGCGTCGTCATGGCTCTTTCGGTTGTTGGAATGGGAGGGGTGAAACAGCAGTTCTTCCCGACGTCAGATCGTCCCGAGGTGCTGGTCGAAGTCCGCATGCCCGAAGGTACGAGCATCGAGACGACGACAGCCGCGGTCGAGAAGGTCGAAAGCTGGCTGCAAAACCAGCCCGAGGCAAAGATCGTCACCAGCTATGTCGGGCAGGGCGCTCCCCGCTTCTTCTTTGCGATGGCACCGGAATTGCCGGACCCGGCTTTCGGCAAGATCGTTGTGCTCACCCCTGACTCTCACGCGCGCGAGGCTTTGAAGCTGCGCCTTCGGGCTGCCGTTTCAGACGGGCTGGTTCCCGAAGCCTACGTCCGTGTCACCCAGCTTGTGTTTGGTCCGTATACGCCGTTTCCGGTCGAGTTCCGCATCATGGGGCCGGATCCTGCGCAATTGTACCAGATCTCCGAGAAAGCCCTCGAAATCATGAAAGGTGTACCGGACGTCCGTCAGGCAAACCGCGACTGGGGCAATCGTACGCCCGTGCTTCGCTTTGTCCCCGACCAGGACCGGCTCAATCTGATTGGCCTTTCGCCGGCTGAGGCAGCCCAGCAGATGCAGTTGCTGCTGAGTGGCATTCCGGTGACGCAGGTTCGCGAGAACATCCGCAACGTGCCCGTCGTCGCACGCAGTGCTGGCCAGAGCCGTCTCGATCCGGCGAGGCTCGCCGACTTTTCGCTGATGAGCAGGGACGGCCGTCAGGTTCCGCTCGATCAGATCGGCCATTCCGAAATCCGGTTTGAGGAACCGATCATGAAGCGTCGCGATCGAACGCCGGTCATCACGATCCGAGCGGACATCAACGAGGCGACGCAGCCCCCGGAGGTCTCACAGCAGATCATAAAAGCACTTCAGCCGTTGATCGCCTCGCTCCCCGTCGGATATCGCATTGAGATGGGTGGAAACATCGAGGAATCGCTCAAGGCCAATGTCGCGCTGGTCAAAATCTTCCCGGCCATGATTGCCGCCATGCTGATCGTCATCATCCTCCAGGTTCGCAGCCTCTCAACGATGACTATGGTCATGCTGACGGCGCCGCTCGGTCTTGCCGGGGTGGTTCCGGTTTTGCTCCTCTTCAATCAGCCTTTCGGCTTCAATGCCATTCTCGGATTGATAGGACTGGCGGGAATCCTGATGCGCAACACCTTGATTCTGACCGAACAGATTAAAGAGAACCAAAAGGCGGGCCTCGACGACTATCACGCCGTTATCGAGGCGACGGTACAGCGGACACGCCCGGTTATCCTGACCGCACTTGCCGCCGTCCTTGCCTTCATTCCGCTTACCCATTCGGTGTTTTGGGGATCGATGGCCTATACGCTGATCGGCGGCACGGCGGTCGGCACGGTGATGATCCTGCTCTTCCTTCCGGCACTGTACGCGGCGTGGTTCAGGATCAGGCCGACTGCAGATGACATCCATGAGGAGCCGACTGGGGAGCCGGAATTGCGAATAGCAATGGCTGCCGAGTAGCGTCTGTCGCGGGCTCGATGGGCTTGCCCGAACGCGAGCTGGGCCAGCCTCGCGACTCTACCGCTCGCAGAGGCGTCACGGCCGGACCGTTTCGTTCATCCAATCTGGGGACATCTATGGATTATCCAGTTCGACTGGGGGCAGATACCGAGCGCATGCGGGCGCGCATCCTGGAGGTGGCGGAGGAGCACTTCCGCCGCATAGGCCATCATAAGACTTCGGTAGCCGACATTGCCTCCGAACTCGCCATGAGCCGGGCGAACGTCTACCGTTTCTTTCCCTCGAGGGATGCAATCAAGGAATCCATCTGCAGGCAAGTCTTGAACGGCACCGCCGAGGTCGCCCTTACCATCGCACGCAGGAGCGCGCCGCCCTCGGTGAAACTCGAGGAACTGCTGACCGCCGTTCACCACCACAACAAGACGAAACTGCTCAACGACAAGCGCATGCACGACCTGATTGTAGCGGCCATGCAGGAGAACCGGCCGGTCACCAAGGCGCATGCTGAGCAGATGGTGACGATCTTCGAGACAATCATCCGCGAGGGCATCGAAACGGGCGAGTTCGAGATCGAAGATCCCGCCGAAGCGGCGCGCGCAGTAAAGACCGCATTCATGCCGTTCTTCCATCCGGTTCTGATCGAGCACCGCCTTCGGCACGGAGAAGATACCGAAGCGGGCCCGCGTGAGCAAATTCGGTTCATCCTAAAGGCCCTCGGAAGGTCCGACCATGCCCGCTGACCAGCCCGATGCGGACCTAGCCGCCTCAGGATCCGACAGTCGGCTTAGGGTCGAACTTTCGCCTCAGCAGACCAGCGAGCGGCGATTCGAAGCGAAGCGCCGCCCTTGAGTGCTACAACTCAACCTGCTCAGAAATGGCTAAGGCGTCGTCGACCTCTATCCCGAGGTATTGCACGGTGCTCTCCAGCTTTTTGTGGCCGAGCAAGAGCTGGACGGCGCGCAGGTTCCCTGTCTTCTTGTATATATGAGCCGCTTTCGTCCTCCTCATCGAATGCGTGCCGTAACGCTTCGGATCAAGCCCGATGCTCGACACCCACCGCTCGACGATACGGCCATACTGCCGCGTCGAAAGATGCGGCTTGCGTGCACTGGGAAACAGATAATCCCTTTCACCGAGCCGGCCATGTCCAATCCAGGCACCGACAGCATCCCGCGTTTGGTCGGCAGTTCGAACTGCACTGGTCGGCCTGCTTTTCGTTGCACGATGATTGCCCGCTCGCGAACCCTTCCGGAAATTGCAACATCGGCAACGGAGATCGCGACGAGATCACAAGCTCGCAATTTGCTGTCAATCGCGAGATTGAACAGTGCCAGGTCGCGTACCGCACCCGACATCTGCAGGCGGGTTCGAATGGCCCAGACCTCCTTTGGCTTCAATGGAGGCTTCCTGACCGATAATGCGGCCAGAGTTCCAGCTAGACATAGCCTCTCTCCCAAGAGCCCCCGCAGCGCTCAACCTTCAAGCAGGTTGAGAGTACTTCGAGAAGCGACTATTCGGATGGATAGCGGCCCTTTGCCTTGCTCATTTGAACGAGCAAGTTGCGCCACAGTGGGGTGACCGGGTTGGCTTCCGGTCGCGGCGTGCTCGCGTGATCGATGTCTACTCGTGCTTCTGCTGGCCACTCCGAAGCGGAAATGTGCGGAACCCTGTGCACATTAGCCTCGGAAGAAGGCGTTTTAGGACACGTTTCGTCGCTCGACGGTGAAATGTGCGCGACGTCTGATGGTAGTGTCCATGCCATCGCTCATGGGCGCATGTCACGGCATAAGACGCAGGGAGGCACATGTCGCAGGACGGTGGAGGCCGAGTTTTGGTCGCGGAGCGCAACCCGTTGGTGATTGCCGCTCTTCGTGGACTTTTTTCCGAAAATGCCAGGTTTTCCATGGTTGATACGGCGCGGACATCGGCCGAACTTTGCGAGAAGCTTGCCTGCATCGAGGCGGACTGCGTGCTGCTCAGTTGGCAGCTCGACGATGCAGAGGCGCCCGAGGTGCTCGCCGATCTCGGCCGGCTCGGGCTCGACCCCCGGATCGTTCTCTTCGCCGACACCAGCAATCCTTCGGTCATCAACGAGACGATCCGGCTTGGTGTCAACGGTCTCTGCTACCAGTTCGAAGATCCTGAAATCCTGTTCGCGACGCTCACCGCCGTAATGCAGGGTCGGATCTGCATTCCCTATACGGTGCTCTCGAAAATCTCGAACACGCCGTTCCAACAGCTCACCTCTCGCGAAAGCGAGCTGCTCGGCATGCTGGCCAATGGTTGGACCAATATTCAAATCGCCGCCAGAACAGGCATTTCCGAGAATACCGTGAAATACCACCTCAAAAATCTGTACGACAAGCTCGAGGTGCGCAATCGCGCCATGGCAGTCGCCCTTTACGCCAAGGAGCGCCGGCGCAATCAGGAGTGAGTACCTGCGGGTAGTCTTCTCCTACCCATCTCCTCCAGGCGACCACCCGTCAGGGCCGCGCTCGCGCTGCCCGTCCGGCATTCTTTTCTGCCTGAGCGAGTGTTGTGCGGGCATGCCCCGAAAGGCAGCTTTGGACCCGAGGAAACGCCGTCCGCGGACGCAGCCATTGGAGGAACGATGTCAGGCTACAATCATCTCTTCATTCCGGGCCCCACCAACATTCCCGAGCAGGTGCGCCAGGCGATGAACCTGCCGATGGAGGACATGCGCTCTCCACGCTTTCCGGAGCTCACGCTGCCGCTCTTTGCCGACATCAAGAAGGTCTTCAAGAACCAGACCGGTCGCGTTTTCATCTATCCGTCGTCCGGCACCGGCGCCTGGGAAGCGGCAATGACCAATGTGCTCTCCCCCGGCGACAGGGTACTGATGAGCCGCTTCGGCCAGTTCTCGCATCTCTGGGTCGATATGGCCGAACGCCTCCGTTTCGAGGTCGATTGCCTCGACCGGGAGTGGGGAACAGGCGTGCCGGTGGAGCTCTATGCCGAGCGGCTCGCCGCCGACAAGGCGCACCGGATCAAGGCCGTCTTCGTAACGCATAACGAAACCGCGACCGGCGTCACCTCGGATGTCGCCGCGGTGCGCGCCGCGCTCGACGCCTGCGGCCATCCGGCACTGCTCTTTGTCGATGGCGTCTCCTCGATCGGCTCGATCGATTTCCGCCAGGACGAATGGGGCGTCGACTGTGCTGTCTCCGGTTCGCAGAAGGGCTTCATGATGCCCGCCGGCCTCGGCTTCCTGTCTGTCAGCCAGAAGGCGCTCGAGGCGGCCAAGACCGCGCGCCACATGCGCTGCTACTTCTCCTTCGAGGACATGATCAAGACCAACGACACCGGCTACTTCCCCTACACGCCGCCGACGCAGCTGCTGCGCGGCCTCAGGGCCGCGCTGGACCTGATTTTCGAAGAAGGCCTGGGGGCTATCTTCGTCCGCCATCATCACCTCGCCAACGGTGTCCGCGCCGCAGTCTCCGCCTGGGGCCTCAAGCTTTGCGCGACCGAGCCGAAATGGCATTCGGATACCGTTTCGGCGGTCCGGCTGCCGGAAGGGATCGATGGCGCCGAGGTCATCCGCCACGCCTATCGCACTTACAATACGTCGCTCGGCAGCGGGCTCAGCAAGGTGGCGGGCAAGGTCTTCCGCATTGGCCATCTCGGCTCGCTGAACGAGGTCATGGTCCTGGGCGCGCTTTCCGCCGCCGAACTGACGCTGCTCGATTGCGGCGTGAAGATCGAAGCGGGCGCGGGCGTGGGTGCGGCGATCAGCCAGTTCCGTTCTGCCGCCGCCGCGTCGCCCGCCAAGGCAGCCTGAAAGGGAAGGAGAGGAAATCATGAGCCATACGATAAACCATCTCCGCCGCCTGCGGCTCCAGCGCAGCGAACTCGCAGTACCGGGCTCGAACCCTGAAATGATCGGGAAGGCCGTCAATTCCGACGCCGACTACATCTTCCTCGACATCGAGGATGCGGTGGCGCCGCCGGACAAGGAGCGGGCCCGCGCCAATATCGTCGCAGCGCTGAACGAGATCGACTGGCGCGGCCGCGGCAAGACCATTTCGGTACGCATCAACGGGCTGGACACGCATTACATGTACCGCGACGTCGTCGACCTGATGGAGCAGGCCGGGGACCGGATCGACACCCTGCTGGTGCCGAAGGTCGGCGTGCCCGCCGACCTCTACATGGTCGAAGCCATGGTCAACCAGATCGAGATCGCCAAGGGCTACAAGACCCGCGTCGGCCTCGAGGCGCTGATCGAGACCGCGCTCGGCATGGCCAATGTCGAATCCATCGCATCCTTCGGCGGACGCCTCGAAGCGCTGCATTTCGGTGTCGCCGACTACGCCGCGAGCCTGAAGGCCCGTACGGTTAATATCGGCGGGCTCAACCCGGATTATCCCGGCGACCAGTGGCATTTCGGCCTTTCGCGCATGACGGTCGCCTGCCGAGCCTATGGTTTGCGCGCCATCGATGGCCCCTTCGGAGATTTCTCCGATCCCGACGGCTACAAGGCGGCTGCGCGCCGTGCCGCAGCCCTCGGCATCGAAGGCAAGTGGGCGATCCATCCGAGCCAGATCGCGCTCGCCAACGATATCTTCTCTCCACCGGAAAAGGAGGTCGACCGCGCCCGCCGCATTATTGAGGCGCTGAAGCTCGCCGAGAGCCAAGGCAAGGGTGCCGCTTCGCTCGACGGCAAGATGATCGACGCCGCATCCGAGCGCATGGCCCGCAACGTGCTCGCCACCCACGAAGCAATCATCGCCAGCCGCTGAGGGAGACAGAGATGGACATTCACGAATATCAGGCCAAGGAACTTCTCGCCCGCTACCAGATCCATATCCCGCGCGGCGGCCTTGCCTATAGTCCCGAGCAGGCGGCTTATCGTGCCAGGGAGATCGGCGGTGACCGATGGGTAGTGAAGGCGCAGGTCCACTCCGGTGCGCGCGGCAAGGCGGGCGGTGTCAAGCTCTGCTCGTCCGACCACGAGCTCGTCGAGGCCGCCGATTCCATGCTCGGCCGCACGCTTGTGACGCACCAGACCGGCCCGCAGGGAAAACTGGTCAGCCGCCTCTATGTCGAGGAGGCCATGGATATCGCACGCGAGATTTATATCGGCTTCGTGCTCGACCGCAAATCCGAGCGCATCATGATCGTCGCCTCGTCTTCGGGCGGCATGGAGATCGAGGAGATCGCCGAGGCCGAGCCGGACTCGATCATCCGCGCGACCGTCGATCCCGGTGTCGGCATGCAGGACTTCCAGGCCCGCGAGATCGCATTCGGGCTCGGCATCGACAATGCCCTGATCGGCCGCGCAACGCAGACCCTGCTCGGCTGCTATCGCGCCTTCGTCGACTATGACGCCTCGATGCTGGAGATCAATCCGCTGGTCGTGACCCATCGGGGTGACCTCGTGGCGCTCGACGCGAAAATGAGCTTCGACGAGAACGCGCTCTTTCGCCGGCCGCATATCTCCGAGATGCGCGACAAGAGCCAAGAGGATTCGCGCGAAACCTACGCGTCCGACCGTGGGCTCTCCTATGTCGGTCTCGACGGCAATATCGGCTGCATCATCAACGGTGCGGGGCTGGCGATGGCGACCATGGACATGATCAAGATCGCCGGCGGCGAGCCCGCGAATTTTCTCGACATCGGCGGCGGCGCCTCGCCCGATCGCGTGGCGAAATCCTTCCGCGCCGTGTTGAACGACAGACAAGTCGAGACGGTCCTCGTCAACATCTTCGCCGGCATCAACCGCTGCGACTGGGTGGCCGAAGGCGTGATCAAGGCTTTGCGCGAAGTCGGCGTGCCGGTTCCACTCGTCGTCCGCCTCTCCGGCACCAACATGGAAGAGGGCCGGCGCATCCTCGCCGAATCCGGCGAAAACATCATCGTCGCGGAAACGCTGGCCGAAGCTGCCGACAAGGCAGTCGCCGCATGGCGTTCGTTCACTGCCGGCAAGGCTGCTTGAGGAGCCCAGACATGTCCATTCTGCTCGACAAGAATACCCGCGTCATCGTCCAGGGCTTCACCGGCAAGATCGGCAGCTTCCACGCCGAAGATATGAAGCGCTACGGCACCAACGTGGTCGGCGGCGTCACCCCGGGCAAGGGTGGCCAGACCCATCTCAGCATGCCGGTCTTCAACACGGTGAAGGGCGCCGTGCAGGAAACCGGCGCGGATGCCTCAATCGTCTTCGTTCCGCCGCCCTTTGCGGCCGACTCGATCATGGAAGCGGCCGACGCCGGCATCCGGCTCTGCGTCTGCATCACAGACGGGATCCCGTCCCAGGACATGATCAGGGTCAAGCGCTACATGCGGCGCTACCGCTATGAGGACCGCATGACGCTGATCGGGCCGAATTGCGCCGGCATGATCACGCCCGGCGAGGCGCTGATGGGGATTATGCCCGGATCGATCTATCTGTCCGGCCGCATCGGCATCGTCGGCCGCTCGGGCACGCTCGGCTATGAGGCCGCAAGCCAAATGAAGGCACTCGGCATCGGCGTGTCGACCTCGGTTGGTATCGGCGGCGACCCAGTCAACGGCTCGTCCTTCAAGGACATGCTGGAGCTCTTCGAGCAAGATCCAAACACCGATGCGGTCTTGATGATCGGCGAGATCGGCGGCCCGCAGGAGGCTGAAGCCGCACTATGGGCGCGCGACCACATGAAGAAGCCGCTGATCGCCTATATCGCAGGCCTTTCGGCGCCGAAGGGCCGCCGCATGGGCCATGCTGGCGCGATCATCTCCGCCTTCGGCGAATCGGCGCAGGAAAAGGTCGAAATCCTGAAGAGTGCGGGTGTCGCAATCGTTCCGACCCCGTCGTCCTTCGGCGACACAGTGGCGGACGTGCTGTCCGCCATGGGCAAGGCTGCCTGATTGGGAAAGCCTGTCGGGAGCGCGACAAAACAGACGCGGACGGCGATGGGGATGAAGGTGGTCGAGAATACCACGCCTTTATCGACGGCCGCGATCCGCCGGATAGGGGCGCATGAAGATGGGCCGCGGTAGCACCGGGCCGCCGAGGGACTAACTAGGAGGAGGAAAAATGCAGCAATCACGACCTAGTCGGATCGATCCGGCCGTATTCTGGCCCGCCATGTTCATCATCCTCGGATTCGTCGGCTGGGGGACGGTGTTTCCTGAAAGCCTGTCCTCTATCTCCAAGGTGGTTCTCAACAGCATCATCGACGGCTTCGGCTGGGGGTTCGTCGTTTCTTCGGCCGGCTTCCTGATCTTCGCACTCTTCCTGGCCGTGAGCCGCTTCGGCAAGATCCGGCTCGGACAGGATGACGAGCGGCCGGAATTCCGTACCGCCTCGTGGATCTGCATGATGTTCAGCGTCGGCATGGGCATCGGCCTAATGTTCTGGGGCGTCGCCGAACCCATCTATCATTTCGACAGCCCGCCGCATGGGCAGGCCGCTCCGAGGAGTCTCGAAGCGGCCCTCGTCGCGATGAAGTATTCCTACTTCCACTGGGCGCTTCACCCCTGGGCCATCTACGCGGTGGTTGGTCTCGCAATCGCCTATTTCACCTTCCGCAAAGGAAAGTCGAACCTGATTTCCGCTGCCTTCACGCCGATCCTCGGCGAGGCCGCAAGCGGGCCGATCGGCAAGGCAATCGACGTGCTTGCGCTCATCGCGACACTGTTCGGAACCGCTACCTCGCTCGGCCTCGGCGCGCAGCAGATCAACAGCGGCATGAACTTCCTCTGGGGCACCGGCGTTTCCAAAGGCATCGCGCTGACCATCATCGGCGTCATGACCGTGCTGTTCATTCTTTCGGCGGTATCCGGCGTGGGCAAGGGGATCCAGTTCCTCTCCAACATGAACATGATCATCGCGATGGTGCTGTTGGTCTTCCTGGTGTGCATCGGACCGACAATTTTCATCTTTAACACCTTCACAGAATCGCTGGGCTTCTATTTGAGCGACCTGGTGACCATGTCGTTCCGCACGGCTGCCTTCAGTGACGGCAAGTGGCTCGGCAGCTGGACCATCTTCTACTGGGCCTGGTGGGTCTCCTGGGCGCCGTTCGTCGGCGTGTTCATCGCCCGCATCTCGCGCGGTCGCACGATTCGCGAATTCATCATCGGCGTGCTGCTGATCCCGAGCGGGGTCACCTTCATCTGGTTCACGATCATGGGTGGCACTGCGCTCCATTCTGAACTCTTCGGCGCCGGCGGCATCGTCGATGCTGTCAACAACCAGGGCGCGGCAGTCTCGCTCTTTGCGCTTCTGGCGCAGTATCCATTCGCCTGGCTGACATCGTTGATCGCCATTTTTCTGGTCGCGATCTTCTTCATCTCTGGCGCGGATGCAGGCGCGGTCGTGATGGGAATGCTTTCATCACGCGGGGCACTGGACCCCAAGCCCGGCGTTGTCATCCTTTGGGGCGTGCTTGCCGGTGCTTCGGCCGCGGTACTCCTCGTCATGGGCGGGCTTCAGGGCCTCCAGACCGCGTCGATAATCGCGGCTGCACCGTTCCTGCTGGTGATGGTCGGGCTTTGCGTTTCGCTATGGCATGCCCTTCTCGATGAGCTCGAAGAAAGAAGGGAGCGTCGACCGGTGGCAGCATCCGCTACGGCGGAAACGGCAAATGTCGAAGCTTCCGTGCTGGTGCCTGACGCAGTGTCGATCTGAGATCTTGCAACTGCACGGCCGGTCCCACGAGACCGGCCATGCAGTTGTGGACTCCAACTGTTGCGCCAAAGGATCGCCGGTGGCAGTGCCTGTCGCCGCCCAGTTCTTTGTCGGGCCGTTGCTACGAAGACGCGCTGCTTCCTGCGCATTGTCGCACTGTCCTTCGGCCCTTCGGGCGTGACGATGATGTTGTACTTGCCCTGGGGCGAGAAGATCGGCGTCGAAGCCGTCGATGGCGCCGAAGATCGTCAAGTCGGTGCCGCGAAATTCGAAGGTGATGGAGATCTCGTCCGTCGAAATGCTATCTCTTTTTCTCGGTGAAGTCGAAGGTCTACCACTTCAGAGGCTGTGCCGCTGCCGGACGGGCGACCGCCAGAGCAAGACCAATTGCAACCGGGTACTGCCGCGCTGCGGTGAGATTTTGGCGCGTCTACTTGCGCCCGCGCTAGTTGCGACCGCTACTTCGAGAGGCGCTGCGCTCGCTTGCCATGCTCGGCTTTCCTGGACATCCGCCACGGTAGGGCGCCGGCGTCGAACTCGCGTGCGCCACCAGGGCCTGGCCACAGCCCCGGTAGGCTAGGGCGAGACTGTGACAGCGGCTCGGTGACAATTCACGACACAGTTTGCATTACCTATAAAGTGCCAAGCGGCATCAGGCACCGCCCATATAGATGTCCATGATCTGTCGGTCGTTGCGGACATCTCCGGGCGTGCCTTCGAAGCGCTTTTCTCCGGCGGCCAGGATATAGAGCCGGTCGGCAATCGGCATGGCCTCGCGAATGTTCTGCTCGACCATGAGAATTCCGATGCCGCGCGCGGTCAGCACCTTGATGCGCTCCAGCGTCTCGCTCACCATGGCCGGCGAAAGGCCGGCGGACGGTTCGTCGAGCAGGATGAAACGCGGTTCCGACACCAGCGCGCGCGCCAGCGCCAGCATCGCCTGTTCGCCGCCCGAAAGGGCTCCGGCCGTGGTCTTGCGCCGCCGCGCCAGCGATGGATATTGGTCGACCAGAGCCTCGATGCGCCTGTCCACGAGCTTCCGGTCGGCAATGGCGTAGCCGCCCATGCGCAGATTTTCCATCACCGTCAGCCGTGGAAACACGCCGCCGCCCTGCGGCATCAGCACCAGGCCCTGGCGCACGACTTCATGGACCGGCAAATTGCTGATCGTTTCGCCGCCAAGCCCGATTGCGCCGCCCCATACCGGCAGCGCGCCGGCGATCGCTTTCAGCAAGGTCGACTTGCCGCAGCCATTGGGGCCGAAGATGCAGGTGATCTTACCGGCTTCCGCGACAAGGGAGACGCCATGGACGATCTCCTGCTTGCCGTAGCCCGCAACGACGCTGTCTGCGACCAACGTGTTCATGTCGGACGCCCTAGATAGGTCTGCATGACTTCGGAATTTTGCACGACGTCCTCGAATGCGCCGCTAGTCACCACCCGCCCGGAATCCATGACGATGATGCGATCGCAGACATTGCGCACCATTTCCATGTCATGCTCGATGACGAAGAAGCTTGTTCCCTGCTCGCGCAGCCTGGCGATCGCTTCCAAGATGATCTTGCGGATGCTGGGGTGGACGCCGGCCGTCACCTCGTCGAGCAGGATGAGGGACGCCTGGCGCATGATCACGCGGCCGAATTCGAGCAGCTTTTGCTGACCGCCGGACAAGTCGGACGCGCGGTTGTTGGCGACCTGTTCGAGATGCAGCAGCGCCAGCGTCTCGTCCGCCCGCTGTTGCGCGCCACGCCAATGACCCTCGGCAGCCGCTGCCAGGAGGTTCTCGCTGACTGTCATGTTCTCGAACAACGCCGGGATCTGAAAGGTGCGCGCGAGGCCGAGGCGGGCGATCGTATAGGCCTTTTTGCCGCCGATCTCATGGCCGTCGAACAGGATCTGCCCCCGATCGGGCGTCTCCATGCCGGCCACGAGGTTGAACAGGGTCGATTTGCCCGAGCCGTTGGGGCCGATGAGGCCTGCGATCTCACCGCGTCCGACCTCCAGGTCGACGCCGGCGGCTGCCTGGATGCCGCCGAAATGCTTGTGCACGTCGCGCACGAAGAGGATGGGCTGGTCGCTTGGCGCTTGCGCTTGCGCGGTCATGCTCACGAGCGCCCTCCCTGGCGGGAGCCGAGAAGGCGTCCGAGCACCGTGTCGAGCACGCTGCCTGATTTCCCACTTCGCCGCGCAAACAGGCCGGCGATGCCGTTGGGCAGGAACAGCACCACCAGGATGATGGCGGCACCGAGAATAGCGATATAGAAGGCGGTATCGCCATAGTACATCCAGACAAGCCGGTTGACGAAGAATAGCGCGACGCCGCCGATGGCCGGCCCCCACAGGCTGCCGAGCCCGCCGAGCAGGACCATGACGACCATCTGGTCGGTGATGTCGCCGCCGAAAACGCTCTTTGGATTGATGAAGGTCACCCAGTAGGCGAAGATACTGCCGAAGACGGAGGCGACGACGGCGCTGAGCACGAAGGTCTGCAACTTGACCAGCGAGGTGTTGATGCCCATCGCTTCGGCCGCCGGTTCGTGATCCCGTAAGGCCTTGACCTTCAAGCCGAAGCGGGAGCGCTCAAACAGCAACCAGGTGAGGAAATAGGTTAGGACGGCGGCTGCGAACATAGCGAAATAGAAGAAGCGCTCGTTGAGGAAGGGAGGCAGGCCGATACCGCCGGTTCCGCCGGTGAAATCGACGACGGTGGCGAACTGCATGAGCACTTCGGCGAAGGCCCAGGTGGCGATGGCGAAATAAGCGCCGCGCAGCCGCAATGTCGGTGCGCCGATGACGAACGCGAACAAGGCTGTGACGATCATGCCGATGGGAATGGTGGGGAGGAACGGCACAGGGAAATCCGCCCCCATCAGGATGGCGGTTGCGTAGGCGCCGATGCCGAAGAAGGCCGAATGGCCGAAATTGATGTAGCCGGCATAGCCGCCTAGCATGTTCCAGGAACAGGCGAGCCCCGCCCACATCAGCGCGCCGGTGGCGATGCGCAGCCAGTAATTGTTGACCAGCACCGGCAGCAACGCCAGCACGACGAGGATGACGACGAGGAGAAGCAGGCCGGCCCAACGGTTTTTCATGGTCTGGGCCATCTCACAGTCCGCGCCGGAGGATGCCGCGCGGGGAAACCAACAGGACAAGGAAGAGCGTTGCGAAGATCGCGAGATGCGAATAGCTGGATCCGCCATAAGTCGCGACAAAGGCTTCGATGACGCCCAGAAGCAGGGCCGCCACAAGCGCGCCACCCAGCGAGCCCAGCCCTGCCAGCACGGCGACGAAGAAGGCGAACAGCGTATAGCGCAGGCCGATCTCCGGATTGACCGAATAGATGGCTCCCATCAGAACGCCCGATATCGCCGTGATCCCCGCGTAGAGCCCGTAAACATTGGCGCTGAGACGCCGGATGTTGACCCCCATCAAGGCGGCGTTCTGGCGGTTTTCGGCCGTCGCCCGGATCGCCAGCCCGTAGCGCGTGCGAAAGAGAAAGAAAAACAGCCCGCCGGCGATGAGCACCGCGAACGCCGCCGCCGCCACCCGGATTAGGGGCACCGTGACCGGGCCGATCATGATGCTGTGACCGCTGAGCGCCGTCGGTACGCTATGCGTATTGAAACCCCAGACGGTCAGCATTCCGCCGCGCAGCAAGGTGAAGATGCCGAAGGTCAGCGCGAGCGCCATCAGTTCGGGACGCGCCGTGCGGCTGTTTCGAACATTGTAGATCATCGGTCCCATGACATAGCCGATCGCGCCGAACAGGAAGAAGGCCATCGGCATGGCGAGGAACCCGTCTATGCCGAGAAAGGCCGCCATGTAGTAGGCGAAGTAGCCGCCGAGCACGACCCACGCGCCGACCGCAAAGTCGATGACATGGAGCACGCCGAAGGTCAGTTGGAAGGCGATCGAAAACGTGGCGATGACGCCGCCTATCAGCAGGCCGTTGAGCAGGGTTTGAAGAAAAAGATCCAATGGCAAACCTGTCCGTCAGTCCAAGAAGTCGGCAACATGCTTTTGGCGCGAGTGCGAATTGACGCCTGCAGTATAAAGCCCAATCTGGCCTTTGGAAGAGCCGGCCGTCATGATGCTGCCCGCTGGCATAGCCTGTGAGGGGGCGACGGCGGATAGCGCCTCCGCCCGCCTCAAATCGCGATCATTTCCAGCCTGGCAACGGGTAGATGAACTCGGCCGCGGCCGCTTCCTTCGGGCCGACAGCGACGGTCTTTCCATCCTGGATCTGGATCACGACTGGCACCGGCTGGACGTTGTCGTGATAGTGGTCACCTTCCTTCTCGAACTTGATCGGTCCGTAGAAAGTCGTGATGTCGGTGTCGGCGATGGCGTCCTTGAGGGCGACGCGGTCCTCGGGGGTGAGCGAAGGCTTCTTGCCCAGTCGCTTGGCGGCGTCGGCGAAGACGAGGCCGCTGGCCGAGCAGGCGGCTTCCGTGTAGTCGGGCTCATGGCCGAACTTTGCCTGGGCCCGCGCGACATAGTCCTGTGCGGTGCCGAACAGGTCGTCCTTGTAGGGCACCGTAGGCAGCCATACGGCGACGCCGGAGGTGCCGTTCGCATCGGCGCCGAGCGCTTTGGCGAAGGCCGGATTGGTCACGCCGTAATGCATGATCAGGGCTTTCGGCCGATAATTCAGCGATTTCGACGTCTTGATCACATTTATTAGCGGCTCTTCATGCCCGCCCACCGCGACGATGTCAGGGTTGAGGGCGGCGATCTTGGACATTACGGGGGTGAGATCGCCGGAAGCCGGAACGAGCTCGTAGGCGACGACTTCGAGACCCGCTTCCTTGGCGCCGCGCTGGAAGCCTTCGCCGGTCTCCTTCGAAAAGGGTTCGTTGACCCCGATCACCGCGATCGTCTTCGCCTTCGGGTTTGATAGCGCCACCAGCACGCCCAGCGACTGGCCGGAGGTCGTGTCGACGGAAGGGATGATGCCGAAATTGAATTCCGGCTTTGCCAACCAGACATTGGGCGACTCGGCCGAACCCGAAATCATCGGAACCTGGTATTTTTGGCAGATCGGCTGAACGGCGATTGTCGAGCCACTGGTGTAGGGGCCGAGCAGGAAATCGACCTCGTTCTGCACGATCAGCCGTTCGGCGGCGTCGGCGCCGGTGGCCGGATTGCTCTGGTCGTCGCCATAGAACATCTCGACCATGAAACGCTCACCGCCGACCTCGACACCGCCCTTCTCGTTGGCGGCCTCGGCCCAGAGCTCGTATCCGTTCTTGGTCAAATTGCCGCCCGAAATATTCTCGCCCGACAGAGACGTGATGACGCCGGCCTTGAAAGTCGGCGCCTGGGCGCGCGCGGTCCGCACGAACGGCATGGCAATCGTGCCGCTGGCAAGCGCCAGAGCGCTGCCGCCGAGAAATGTGCGTCGAGAAAAGCTTACGTCTTTCTTTGGCATGATGTTCCTCCCTGCATTCGTTCCTCAAGTTGCAGGATAGGTCCGCACACCACACAAATCTACCGGAAACGCTCACTGCAGCTCTATGGAAATCCGTATTTGCAGCGCATCACAGCACTTCGTGCTGGTCGCCCCTATGGCGACCCGCGCGACAGAAGCCATGTTGGTCCTCCCTTTCGAATGCCGTCGAATCGCATTCCGTTGACGTTGGCGTAATATTACGCTCATGCACCAAGTTGACCAAGAATTCGGCATTCTCTTTTCTGAGATCGCGCCTGCGAATCTGAGACAATGCTCCCCGCGGAAGCGCCAAATCCCGTCGTATGCCCCAAGGCGAAACGCCTTTGGGATTAGCTCCCAGGCCGAGATCCGACTTCGAGCGCCCCCTGCCTCTGCTGAGGGACCGCTATTGGGCGAAGGAGACCTGGACGTCTCCGATGGATGGGAGAGCGACCGCCGAGAAGCGGGGTGCGACGGCTGCGATGCGCCGAAATTCCTCGTCGCGGAGACCCGCATTTCCCTTGCCTTTGTGAAAGCGCTATACCGCCAAGGATGAGGGCGATACCGGTTGTGGAGGGAAGGCAACCAACGCCTGGAAACAGTCGACTGCGGGACAGGAGAGGCGCAGGCAAGGCATGCTGACGTTCGTGACGCTCACCTAGCCGCGGCGCGAACGTCGCGCCGGAAATCCGAAAGCGGCATGCCGGCGATCTGCCGGAAAGCCTTGTTGAAGGCGCTCGCCGAACCGAAGCCGCTATCCATCGCCACCTGCAGAATGCTGTCGTTGCCATTAATAGAACAGGCAGGAGCAGAGGGTCAGTTGCAACCTTCGCCGACGGAAACCGGCACCAAACCAAATCCCATCGCCCCAAGAATTCCGTAGATTGCTTTTTCACACGTGCCGAAGAGTTCTCAACTCCCTGAATGCAACGATGCTCGCGCGTTCGCCACCGAGTCATGATAAAGCGGGACCTGGTGAGGTTGCGCGCCGATAGCCGGTCGCGCAATCCACGCCTTGAGAAGCACCTCTCTTCCGTATTCTCTGGGAAGTGGTTTCAGCGGAGTTGGAGTGCTTGCCACAGAGGGCGCAGTTTGCTTTCGTTCCTGCGTTTCAATTTGGGAAGAAACCAATGACGGTGCAGCGGCGGAGGCGGATCATAAAACGGCGGCGGAGTTCTGTTGGTCTTGCGCTTGTCGCTGCAATATCGTTCCTGGCGGGCATGACCGACGCCATAGGACTCATGTCCATCGGAGACTTCGTGTCCTTCATGAGCGGCAACACGACTCGTGCGTCCGTCGCCCTCGTCCAAGGCGAGGCCGCTCAAGGGTTGCTTCTCATCGGAGGGCTGGTCAGCTTCGTATTCGGGAACGCCGCGGGCGTGATCGTATCGATCCGGCTTAGACCGCAAGCCGCCTTGTTGTTTGTATCGGTTCTCCTCGCATGCGCCGCGTTGCAAGAAGGCCAACCAGAACTCCGTTTCGTTTTGCTCATTTTCGCCATGGGAGCGGTCAACGCCTCTGTCGAGCAGATCGAAGGTCTGCCGGTTGGTTTGACGTACGTCACGGGGGCACTCTCGCGCTTCGGCCGTGGACTCGGGCGGTGGGCGATGGGCGTCCGCAACACGCAGTGGATCATTCAGATCGTGCCGTGGCTCGGCATGTTTGCAGGAGCCATCATGGGCGCGGTCCTGGTGCGAGAAGCAGGGGATCTCGCTCTATGGGTGCCGTCGCTTGCTGCCCTGTTGCTTACTGCCGCAGCGTTCCAGATACCCCGCCGCTGGCAAAGTAGGTTCATCCAAAATCGTTAAGGCGAATGTGCCCGTGCTGTCCCTCTGCCACCGCATCCAAGTCAGGGTTGCCAGCCAGGTCGAGCGGCCCTGGTTTGTGCGGGCCACCGTCTCGCTTCTGAGACAGCTTCCTCGTGGAAATGCCCTTCTTTGATACCCGTCAAGGAACGGTGGCTCGCCCAGCGGCTAAGCTCTTGCTCGTTAGCGCTGCTCGAAGGAGGTGCGCAATGCCGGCTCCGCCGGCGCCAACATCGAGCTTTGGAGGATATCGACATGACGATGACAGCCGCTGTGGTCCGAGAGTTCGGCAAGCCGCTTGTGATTGAGGAAGTTCCGGTTCCGCAGCCAGGACCCGGACAGGTCCTGATCAAATACGAGGCCACGGGCGTGTGCCACACCGACCTGCATGCCGCCAAGGGCGACTGGCCGGTGAGACCCAGTCCGCCTTTCATTCCCGGTCACGAGGGCGTCGGCTACGTTGCCAAGCTCGGCGCCGGCGTCACGCGCCTGAAGGAAGGGGACCGGGTCGGCGTGCCGTGGTTGCACACCGCCTGCGGCTGCTGCACGCCGTGCCGCACCGGATGGGAGACGCTCTGCGGCAGCCAGCAGAATACCGGCTACTCGGTCGACGGCACTTTTGCCCAATATGGCCTAGCTGATCCCGATTACGTCGGGCGGCTGCCCACGACGTTGGAATTCGGACCGGCCGCTCCGGTGCTCTGTGCCGGCGTGACAGTCTACAAAGGCCTAAAGGAGACGGAGGTCAGACCCGGAGAATGGGTTCTCATCTCCGGCATCGGCGGCCTCGGCCACATGGCCGTCCAGTACGCCAAGGCCATGGGCATGCATGTCGCCGCAGCCGACATATTCTCCGACAAGCTCGCCCTTGCCGAGAACCTCGGCGCCGATCTTGTTGTCGACGCGCGGGAGCCCGACGTCGTCAAAGAGGTGCAGAGGCGAACAGGCGGCCTGCACGGCGCGCTGGTCACGGCAGTCTCGCCTAAGGCCATGGAACAGGCCTACAGCATGCTGCGTTCGAAAGGTACGATGGCACTGGTCGGTCTGCCGCCCGGCCAGATCTGCCTGCCGGTGTTCGACACGGTGCTGAAGCGTATCACGGTGCGCGGTTCGATCGTCGGCACCCGCCAGGATCTCGAGGAGGCATTAGAATTTGCCGGCGAGGGCAAGGTCGCGGCCCACTTCTCATGGGACAAGATCGAGAACATCAACGCCATCTTCGAGAGGATGGAAGAAGGCAAGATAGACGGCCGTATCGTTCTCGATCTGAACGGTTGAGTCTTCGATTACAGACCGCGGTGTCGACGAGACTACCGCCTGGCGACCTATCCGGTAGACAGACGGTAGTCTCACTCTTGGTCTAAGCGGCAGCGAGGTGAGTCGCGCGGGAGCGCCTGGGAAGGCCGATGTCAATCTAATTCACTCTCACGCCATGTATGTAACTGGGGAGGGCGCAAAGCTTATTTTTTGGATTCAGCGAGTTCCCCGAAGAGCAGACCAATTATCAAAGCTTGCGCTCCCAACAGTCGGCTATCGCGGCTTCATTTTCTTACCGGCCGTCAGGGTCGGATAAGGAGAGGACGGCACGTGTCACGAAAAGCACGCCGATCTGTACCGCCGGCGTGCTTTTGCTCCTCCTGGAGCGCTTCGAAAAGAGAACTCATCTCCCCAAGAGCGATGGTCTGAGACATGACGATGTCCAGTGCCGCTTCTCGCCACGGGGTTCGCTTCAAGGCGTTCATACAGTCCATCCCTTCATTATACTGAGTGGCTTTCATCGATGCCAGCAGACGCGCAACTGGCGCTTTCGGAAACCTCCTTCACCATGTCGCTTGCAAACCGAAGCTGGCGCGATTGTCTCAACAGACTTGAACCCAGTTCTGCGGTCGCGGCGATGTCGCCGAAGAGCAGGCCGGCTTCAACAATCATGCCGTCGTCCAGCGCCGCGGGTTCGTTCGAGTCGAAATCAGCAAGCAGCACGAGCAGCGCCTCGATCCTTCGCCGTTGCTCATCGGCAGCGCCCCGTCCACTCGGTCGCGGCATTCACAATCGATGGCGCTGCTCAGGACCGCGCCACGCATGCGCCCGACTGCGCTTCTGATCTCCTCGTTTGCTTGTGCGAAGGTCGAGGCGATTTCCAATGCGGAATCGTTCGCTTTCATGCGTTTGCTCCGTGTGCAATGTTGCGTGCGCGGGCGACCCAGGCGGCGCCTTCCTGTCCGTGGTGAAACCCGTTGGAGAACGGGGCGGCGGGATAGATCTGCCGCAGCCGGACGAGACCGTCTTCAGCATCCACGCGGCCCTGCAGGACCTCGTCGTAGAGACGGGCGACCGCCACCATGTCGCAATCCTGTGGCGAAAGGCGAAAGCGCCTCACTCCGGAACCGATGAGGTCCGACAGATCGGCTAGGAGCGCCTGACAGGTGAAGGAAACCGTCTGCACGCCGTTGAGCGCCAGAAAGGACTGCCCGTCGAGCGTGTTCACGGCCAGTCCGTCAGGATCGTCCTTGCAGACGAACTGGCAGTTGTCCTTGATGTGCCCCTTGGCGCGCGCATGAGCGCAGCGGGCCGAAATTGCAAGTGGCATGCGGCCGAAGGCGAGCATTTCGAAGGCGACGCCGGGCGTTTGCGAAACGATCTCGGCGATTGAACTTGCCGGAAGTTCGGGGGGCAGGCATATGCTCCTTGCGCCCCGCCTCGCAAGCACACGGGCCGTCGCAGCGTTGTAGACGTTGACAAGCGGCCCGATCCAGTGCGGCTCGCCTTCAAGCAGGGCCAGAGCGGAGAGATCGTTCGCCTCGACGGGGTAGGGGCTGCCGGCAACCAGACTGCGCACATACTGGCTCTCGCGCTCGAGCGTCACGAGGGCGAGGGTGGAAAAGACGATGCGTTTTCCCGCCGCCAGGAGCCGCTCGATCACCGGCGGGAAATGGGGATCGGTAAAGTGCAGCCGCTTCGAGCAGACGGTCTCTCCGATGACGACGTCGGCCACCGGAGCCTCGTCTGCGATGCGAAAGTAGAAGTCCCGCCATTTTTCCCCCTCCCAGAGATAGAGGACCGGACCGAGCGTCAGCGTGGGTTTGCCGGCATTCATGCCTGTTTACCTCCAGCGTTTTTCGTAGGCGCCGGACGTCGTCCGCTGCCCCTCGCTCAACAGTCTGAGGCGGGCCAGAAGCGTACGGCGCTCTTCCGGGCGAGCATCGAGTGCCTTGCGTAGGGTTGCGACGACTTCGGCGACATAGGCCTTGCCTCGCTGCCGCCCTTCGATCTTGAGTGCACTGACGCCCGCCTCCCGGAGGGCGTCGATCTGTTCCATGACGTCGAGCGAGACCGGATCCTCGAAGGCGTAGCCGCGGGCATTCGCAATGTCGAACCTCCCCTTGCAGAGCGTCGGATAGCCGGCCGCCTCGTCACGGGGAAAGCGGTTGATGGTGTAGGCGCCAAGCTCGGAGACGAGATCACCCCGGTCCTGCCGATAGCGCACGTGGCTTGCGGGGGAGCACACGCCGTTCATGTTGGGCGACTTGCCGGTGGCGTAGGATGACAGCGAGCAGCGACCTTCCGCCATAACGCAGAGCCCGCCGAAGACGAAGACCTCGATCTCGCAGCGGATCTGGCGGGCGAGCCGCGCGATGTCGGAGATCGTCAGCGTGCGCGGGAGCACGACCCGCTTTGCGCCGAAGGCCCCCACCAGGAAATTCACCGCATCCGGATTGGACGCGGATGCCTGCACCGACACGTGCAGCCGCTGCTCGGGATAGGTCTCCGCGACATGGGCCATTAGGCCGAAGTCCGCAAGGATGAGCGCGTCTGCGCCGAGCCGGACCGCGTCCGCCGCTGCCTGGTACCACAAGCCTTCATGTCCGGCGCGCATGAAGGTGTTGAGCGCGACGAAGGTCTGAGCGCCTCTCCGATGGGCATAAGCGATGGCTTCGCCGAGTTCCTCGCGCGAGAAGTTGAGGCCGGGGAAATTCCGCGCATTGGTCTCGTCGCGGAAGCCGCAATAGACGGCTTCAGCACCGGCATCGACGGCCTCGCGGAAAGCGGCAGGCGTCCCCGCCGGGCAGATCAGTTCCATGCGGCATTCTCCCCGGCAAGTGCGCGGCGGCGGATTGCTGCCGCGGTGCGGCTGACGAGCGGTCCGAGCGGCCCGGCGGAAGCGCCAAGGTCGCGCGGCAGGTCGATCTCGCAGCCGTCGAGTGCGTTGCGGAGGGCCAGCATCGCCTCCATGTCTCCGCCGACGGTGAGCGCCCGCGAGAAGAACAGGGCGTCTGCGTCGCAGCGGCCTTCCAGAAGCGCCAGTAGCAGGAATAGGGGGCCCTCCACGAGAGCATCTGCAGCGCATTCGGTTGGCTTGCGGGTTACCGACACCGCCGCGCGTGACGGCTCCACCACAAAGACGAGCGGCACGTCGAGCGGACAAAAGGCATAGCGCTTCCCCCTGTGCTCCCCGAGGCGGTCGAAGAGGGCGGGATGCCTGTCGAGCAGGCTTTTGAACATCAACTTCACCGCCCCGTCGATCAAAGCGATCGGCACGACGGCAAGAGGTGCTGTCAGCGGGCGTGGGAATTCCATATCTCTCGCCTTTGCAAATGACGACTCGGCTACTTCTGCGGAGAACCTAGCGGCAACCTCCGTGGGCAATTTGCGCTGGAGCAAAGACAGAAGGGTTTTCGCGGGCGAGACACCTCGCATGTATCGCAGCGATCAAGTCATCCGCCGCTTTTCCGACCTCCAGGACTTCGCCGCCATGCTCGAGCGGCGTGGCCGCTTGCGCCGTATATCGCGACCCGTTTCGCTCGTGCATGAGGTCACCGAGATCCACCGGCGGGTGCTCCTCGCGGACGGGCCAGCCCTGCTGTTCGAGAAGCCGGTCGACGCTTCCGGCCGCATTTGCGACATTCCGCTGCTCGCCAATCTGTTCGGTACGATCGAGCGGATAGAGTGGGGTTTCGGGCTGCCCGCAGGGGGTCTTCCGGGCCTTGCGGAAATGCTGGCGGAACTGCGGGAACCGAGATCGCCGCGGTCGCTGCCGGACGCCTGGGGAAAGCTGCCCCTGCTGAAGGCCGCCCTTGCGATGCGGCCGCGAAGCGTCGCACGACCGCCGGCGCAGGAGACGGTGTGGCGCGGCGCGGAGGCCGACCTTTCGCGGCTGCCGATCCAATGGTGCTGGCCGGGAGAGCCGGCGCCGCTCGTCACCTGGCCACTGGTGATCACCCGTGCGCCGGACGATCCGAGCGACGTCAATGTCGGCATCTATCGCATGCAGGTGCTCGGACCGAACCGACTCATCCTGCGCTGGCTTGCGCATCGCGGCGGCGCCCGACACCATCGCATGTGGCAACAGCGCGGCGAAGCCATGCCGGTGGCGGTCGCCATCGGCGCCGACCCGGCAACGATCCTCGCCGCGGTGATGCCGCTGCCGGAAGGCATGAGCGAGCTTGCCTTCGCCGGGCTGCTGAAGGCGGAGCGGCCACCAGTCGCGGCGGCGGTCACGGTACCGCTGTCTGTTCCGGCCAAATCCGAGATCGTCCTCGAGGGGGTCGTCGCGGCGGACGACACCGCCGAGGAGGGTCCCTATGGCGATCACACGGGATACTACAACTCCGTCGAACGTTTTCCGGTGATGTCGTTGTCGGCGATCACAATGCGCCGCAGGCCATTCTATCTCTCGACCTTTACCGGCCGCCCGCCCGACGAGCCGTCGAAGCTCGGCGAGGCTATGATGGAGCTTTTCCTGCCGCTGGTGAAGCGGCAGTTCCCGGAGATCGTCGATCTTTACCTGCCTCCGGAGGCCTGCTCGTATCGTGCGATGGTCGTCTCCATCGACAAGCGCTACCCCGGTCAGGCGAAGCGTATCATGATGGGGCTCTGGTCGATGCTGCCGCAGTTCAACTATACGAAGCTCATCGTCGCGGTCGACCCCGATATCCACGTCAGGAACTGGAGCGACGTCATCTGGGCGCTGTCGACCCGGTTCGACGCCAGCCGCGACGTGACCATCCTCCACGACACGCCGATCGACTACCTCGATTTCGCGTCTCCGAAGCCGGGGCTCGGTGGCAAGCTCGGACTCGACGCGACGCGCAAGCTCGAGCCGGAGACAACCCGCGAATGGGGACGCGTGCTTGAGATGTCGGCGGAAGTTGTCGGGAAGGTCGATCAAGTTTGGACTGAACTGGGCCTGGGAGCAACGCCATGAGTAAGAAACGGGTCGTGGTCGGCGTCTCGGGGGCATCGGGTGCCGCGCTGGCGCTCCGGGTCGTCCAGCGCCTTGCGGAAATCCCTTCCGTCGAGACGCATCTGATCGTCTCGGATTCCGCAAGGCGCACGCTGCTCCACGAGGTCGGCCCGCACGCGCTGCATCAATTGCTGACGATCGCTGATCGTAGCTATCAAATACGGGACATTGGAGCGGCAACGGCCAGCGGCTCGTTTAGGACTGCCGGTATGATTGTCGTTCCCTGTTCGATGCGGACTCTGGCGGCGATCGCTGCCGGTCTTGCGGACAATCTCATCGTGCGAGCGGCGGACGTGCACCTCAAGGAGCGGCGAAGGCTCGTGCTGATGACGCGCGAGACGCCGCTGCATCTCGGTCACCTGCGCAACATGACGGCAGTTACCGAAATGGGAGCGGTCGTGATGCCGCCGGTGCCGGCCTTCTATCAACGGCCGCAAAGCGTCGAAGAGATCATCGACCATCTTGCAGCGCGCGCGATCGATCTGGTCGGCCTGCCGGGGGAGCCACTTGCAACCGAATGGGATCCGCAGTCCCACCGTCAGCACACTGCGGCGAGATAGGGTTCCGGGACAAGCGCCGCATTACCGCTGGTGGCGAGCGGCATGAAGCCAAGCAAGGCGGTTGAATCCGCTACGTCCGAGGTTCGGGTCGGGAGGCCAGTGAGATGGACTGAGGCATGGCTAACTATTGTGCTGTCGCGAGGAGGAGAGGGTCGGCATAGAACAGGGCGGCATGGCCTCCGGCAAGCAGCCATAGGGTCAATACTGCCGTTGCCACGGTGGCGATGGCGATTGGCGTGTCGCCGGACAAAAGGGTGCGCCCGGAGAAGAGGGCGGCGAACGGCAGAATGGAGGTCTTCGCAGACTGGTGCTGCCATTGATCTCCAAGTCGGCGCCGGGCGCGCTTTTCGATCATAGGTATGGTGCCGAGAGCAAAAAGCACAAAGCCGCCGAAGAGGATCAGCGAGCGAACGTCGCCGTTGGCGACGAGATGGCCGATCGCCCAGATGGCGAACCCCCAGAGAACCGGATGGCGAGTAACCGAGACGATTGAGCCCGGGCTCTGTCCTTGGCGGATCGAGACCGATAGCGGATTGCTACTGAAGAGACCGGCAAGCACGAGAAACACGCCGACCGGAGCGGCGATCAAGGTCACCCAAGCCTGCCAAGCCGCAGGCTGCCAGAGCGGGATGTAGTCGACGTCAAGCGCCGCGTAGAGCACCCAAGCGAGTGCGAGTATGGAAGCGAGCGAATAGATCGAGAAATAGGCCGCCCTGCCGAGCAGGATTAACAGCCGCTCGCGGATGGCGGGGATCGCCGGAACCGAGTGAAGGATGAGAAAGACGAACAGTGCCAGAAGGAACTCGGCCATAGTCGTCTTCCTCAGTGCGCTGTGTTCGACCGCTTTATCGCGGCGATGATTGCCTGTTCCGCTGCAACATGGTGGCGGAGCCCCTCGAGGAAAGCGTGTAGCATCAAAGCGACTGTCTCCCAAGAAACTGCGCATCGATCTGATGCGGCCGATCGGAGCGTGTCTGCGACGTGGCTACCGTCTAAGGCGACTGCTCGACCCGCACGGGTCGTACGTACATCAAGCGGCAAAGGCTGCGGCTCATTGGACGTTTGTCCAAGGCTCAATGATCGGATCTTTGCCGCGGTCGCTATGCAGAGGTCCCGGTCCATGGGGCCCCCAAGCGAATCGATGATGGACTCGACCGCATCGCAAAGCGCGAGCAACTCGCCATACTTCGCCTCAAGTCGATGGAGCGGAGATGAGATAGCCACGTTGTTTCTCCCGCATTCAGCGTTCAATGAACAAGACGGCGGCGCAGGCGAGCGACGCCAGCACGGCGGCGGCCGTTCCAGTCCGTTGCAGGACACCCATGCGATAGAGCACGAGTGCGAAGATGATGATGATCGGGGTGGCTACCGAGAGGCCGATCTGCGCATCAGACATGGTGATCTCCTTTTCGTCGGAACATAGCGGGTCGGCTGGACCGGTCTTTGATCGAGAGCAAAGAACCGGGCGCTCCTTTCTCCTATTCCGCTTCGGCAACCGATGCGGAGATGCGGCATGGAAAACGCGATGACGGCCGGCGCGGCCGACGAAGAGGAAGCCGATACGTTCATCCTCTGGGTCCTGATCTGGAGCGAGCTCACCGCCTTCGGGATCCTTATCGCCGCCTTCCTGGTCGCCTCGCTGATTGCTGCCGACGATTTCGCCGTCGCACGGCTGCACCTCAAACCGGCTATAGCCGCCTTCAACACGCTCATCCTGCTGACGAGCGGCTGGCAGGCGGCGGTTGCGGCAGGAAAGGGCGCGTCAGTCGCCAGGCGGCGCCGGGCACTTGTGCTGGCGGCGCTTCTCGGCTTCGCCTTCGTTGCCATAAAGATCTACGAGTACGGCACGGAGATCCGTTTTGCTGGCGAGGTCGCGTTTCACTCCTTCTTTGAACTCTATTTCCTCCTGACCGGCTTTCATCTCGTCCATGTCGGCTTCGTCGCCATCGTGCTGCTCGTCGTGGCCTGGAAGCCGCGCCGCGCCAATGTCGACCTCGTTACCACCATCTGGCATGTGATCGATCTCGTCTGGATCGTCATGTTCCCTATTCTCTATCTGGTTTGAGCACCATGACCGACCGAGACCCCCGACAGTTGCAGAAGACCTGGATGGTCCTTGTCCTGATGGTTCTCGCCGGCATGCTGCTCTCTCTCAAGGTCCAGGAGCCAGCAGTACCCCTGGTGTTCACGCTCACCTTGCTGACGCTCGCGGTATTGAAGGCCCGTCTCGTCGTGCTGGACTTTCTGGGCTTGCGTTCGGGACCGCGGGTCTTGCGGGTCGGCCTTATCGCCTGGCCGCTCTTCTTTGCTCTTGCGGCTGCGGCAAAAGCGCTCATCGCAGCCGTTTCGCCCGTCGGTTGAAGGGCTCTTCGTCACTTGTTTGCCGAAACGCAAAGAACGCCCGCGCACGCACAGTAGAAGAGATCGCGTACCGGTGGACGGGGGGACTCCGCGGCCGACCGGCGGGAATTGCTCATGCCGGCCCGCGCAAGCGGCCTGCAGGAATCGAAAGGACCACGGGATGGCAGAACGCCTTACCAAGACAGGGGCACGCAACGTCTTCTACGGCGGCTCCATCTTCTTCTTCGCGATCTTTGTCGGCCTCACAGCCCACAGCCACTACTACATGAGAACCGTATCCACCGACGAGTCGACGCTGACGGACTCCGTGGCGCGCGGCAAGCACGTCTGGGAGAAGAACTCCTGCATCAACTGCCACACCCTGCTCGGCGAAGGCGCCTATTTCGCGCCGGAACTCGGCAATGTCTGGAAGCGGTGGGGCGGCGAGTCCGACCCGGAAGGCGCGCGCGAGACGCTCAAATCCTGGATGGCGGCGCAGCCCTCCGGCGCCGAGGGGCGGCGGCAGATGCCGCAGTTCGATCTCACCGAGCAGGAACTGAACGACCTTGCCGATTTCCTCGAATGGACGAGCCGCATCAAGACGCAGAAGTGGCCCCCGAACGAGGCCGGCTGAGACGACGGGACAAGGAGAAAAGACATGAAATATCAAACCCAAAAGGTCGCGATGCTGTATTTCTACGGTGCGCTCGGCCTGTTTCTTGCCCAGATCCTCTTCGGTGTGCTCGCCGGCACCATCTACGTGCTTCCCAACACGCTCTCCGAACTGCTGCCGTTCAACATCGTCCGCATGGTGCACACCAACGCGCTGATCGTCTGGCTGCTGATGGGGTTCATGGGCGCCACCTATTACCTGCTCCCGGAAGAGGCGGAGACGGAGCTCTATAGCCCCAAGATCGCGGTCGCACAGTTCTGGATCTTCCTGGTGGCCGCGGCCGTTGCGGTCGTCGGGTATCTCCTCCATATCCACGAAGGCCGCGAATTTCTTGAGCAGCCCTTCGCGATCAAGGTCGGCATCGTCGTCGTCGCCCTGATGTTTCTCTTCAACATCACCCTGACCGTACTGAAGGGACGCAAGACCACGGTTACAAACATCCTGATTTTCGGCCTCTGGGGCGTAGCCATCTTCTTCCTCTTCGCCTTCTACAACCCGGTCAATCTCGCGCTCGACAAGATGTACTGGTGGTACGTCGTCCATCTGTGGGTCGAAGGCGTCTGGGAGCTGATCATGGCCTCGGTTCTGGCCTTCCTGATGATCAAGCTCAACGGCATCGACCGCGAGGTGGTCGAAAAGTGGCTCTATGTCATCGTCGGCCTCGCGCTCTTCTCCGGGATTCTCGGCACCGGCCACCATTATTACTGGATTGGCGCACCGGGCTACTGGCAGTGGATCGGCTCGCTCTTCTCCACGCTCGAGGTCGCCCCTTTCTTCACCATGGTGGCCTTCACCTTCGTCATGACCTGGAAGGCCGGCCGCAAGCATCCGAACAAGGCCGCGCTCCTGTGGTCGATCGGCTGCTCGGTGATGGCCTTCTTCGGCGCCGGCGTCTGGGGCTTCCTGCACACGCTTTCGTCGGTCAACTATTACACCCATGGCACCCAAGTCACCGCTGCGCACGGGCATCTCGCCTTCTTCGGCGCCTATGTGATGCTCAACCTCGCCGTGATGGCCTATGCCATTCCGGAGATCAAGGGACGGGCGCCCTACAACCAGTGGCTGTCGATTGCGAGCTTCTGGGCCATGTGCAGCGCCATGTCCGTCATGACCTTCGCGCTCACCTTCGCCGGTGTCCTCCAGGTCCACCTGCAGCGCGTCCTCGGCGAGAGCTTCATGGCCGTGCAGGAGCAACTGGCTCTCTTCTACTGGATCCGCCTCGGCTCGGGCGTCGTCGTACTCATCTCGGCGCTGATGTTCTTCTGGGCAGTCCTTGTTCCCGGCAGGAGCGCTAGCCCGGCCCTCAACCAAGCCGTCCAACCGGCGGAATGAAGGGAAGCGGNCCGGCCCACGTGGCCGGCCGCCTCGCCTGAAGTTCGAAACTCGGAGATTACCATGAACATCGCCCTCAAGGCTCAGCCCATGCCGGATCCGGCCATCCCGGCCTATTCCCCTTCAGGACGGGAATGCGAGCTCTTCCAAAGCGCCTGGACGCGCCAGCTTCCGCTTCTGCTGAAAGGCCCGACCGGTTGTGGAAAGACGCGCTTCGTAGCCCATATGGCGGCGAAGCTCGGCTTGCCGCTTTCGACCGTGTCGTGTCACGACGATCTCGCCGCCGCGGACCTGACCGGCCGCTATCTCCTCAAAGGAGGCGACACCGTCTGGGTAGATGGTCCCCTGACCAGGGCCGTGCGCGAGGGCGGCATCTGCTACCTCGACGAGATCGTCGAGGCCCGCAAGGATGTCGCGGTGGTGCTGCATCCGCTCACCGACGACCGGCGCATCCTGCCGCTCGAACGCACCGGTGAGCTCCTGGAGGCTCCGCCCGGCTTCATGCTGGTGGTCTCCTACAATCCGGGCTACCAGAACCTGCTCAAGACCCTCAAGCCGAGCACGCGCCAGCGCTTCGTCGCCATCGAGTTCGACTTCCTGCCGAGGGCGAGCGAGACTGCTGTCGTTTGCAAGGAGAGCGGGCTCGACGAGAGCCGGGTCGCGCCGCTTGTCGATCTCGCGCATCGACTACGGAGTCTAAAAGGGCATGATCTTGAGGAGGGTGTCTCGACGCGCCTGCTCGTCTATTGCGCCAGTCTTGTCGACAACGGAGTGCCGCTGCGCGACGCCGTCCTGGCGACGATGATCGAACCGCTCACCGACGAGCCGGACGTCAAGGCCGCACTGATCGAGATCGCAGACGCGGTGGTCCGCCAAGGATAAGAAAATGCTGGACTTCCTCGAACTCGAAGAAACGGTCGGCCGCGCCTGGCATCGCTTGATCGGCAACACGCGCACCTGGCCGCGCTTTCCGCACGAGGCGGTCCGACTCGAGGACGTCCAGGCCGTGCTCGCCGTGTACTTCCGCGGTCTTGGCGGCGAGCGGGCGGTGCAGATCGCGCCAGCCCGCGGCCGGACCTCCGCGCACCGGCTGCGTTTCCGCCAGCGCATAGGCCTTGGCGAGGAGAAGCTCGTCCAGCCGGCGCGCGACCATGCGACGCTGATGCTGCCGGCCGAGGTCGATCTCTTTCCCTCGCGGCGTCTCAACCGCGACCTGTATTTCTGGCTCGCGGCGATGATGGCCGCCATGCCGCTCAAGCCTGTCGGCGCCGCAGACCCGCTGTCGCGCGATCTGGCACTCCTTTCACGTGCCGGTGTGACAGTAAGGTCGGTGCTCGCCACCTATCCCGCAATGCGGCAACGCTATCGTCGCCTCTGCAGGGCGGTGCTCAACGTCCGGCAGCGGCGCTCGCTTCCTTCCGTCGAGCAGCACGTCGAAAACCGGATACTCTACATGCTCAGGGCCGGTGCCGGCCTCGACGACGACGTGCCGCCGCTCATCATTCCCAAGCACGCGCCACCCGGCTATCTGCCGATGCTTCCGGTGCCGCTCTGGCCCGACGCGATCCTGCGCGAAGAAACGGAGAGGCGAAACGGCGAAGACGAGCCCGCTCGCGGTGGCGACAGAGCGGGAGGGCCGGAGACGACGCGCCATGTGGCGACACGCGAGGCACAGCGCCAGTCCGAGCGGAGCCCGTTCATCCTCAACCGCTTCGAAAAGATCCTCGCCATGACGGAAATGGTCAATGTCGACCGTCCGGCGGACGACACCGATGACCACGACGCTAGCGCCGCGGACGAACTCGACGACATGACACTCGGCGAACGCAAGGGACGCCCGGCCGCGCGCTTTCGTTTCGACCTCGACCTGCCCCCGGAAGCGCTGGACCGCACGCCGCTTATGGCGGAACTCACCTATTCCGAATGGGACTATCGCAGCGGCGGCTACCTCAAGGACCATTGCCGGGTGCTTGCCGCGCCCGCCTCGGCAGAAAACCTGCCGGGAGAGGCGGATCCGACGACGAAGAACCTGATCCGGCGTGTGCGACGTCAGTTCGAGGTGTTGCGACCGCGTCACGAGATGCTGAGGGCGCAGATCGATGGCGCAGATCTCGACCTCGACGCGGTTGTGCGGGCTCGCACAGACCTGAGGGCCGGGGGGCAGGGCAGCGACCGCATCCACATGATGAGCCGTCCGCAGACGCACGACCTTGCGGTGACGATCCTCGTGGACGTGTCGCTCTCGACCGACGCCTGGTTCGACGATCTTCGCGTGCTCGATGTCGAGAAGCAAGCGCTTCAGATCCTGGCGCATGGGCTTTCCGCCTGTGGCGACGCCCATGAAATCCTCACCTTCACGTCCCGGCGGCGGGATTGGGTGCGCATCGAGACCGTGAAGGCTTTCGACGAGGCGATGAGCGCGACGATCGAAGCGCGCATCGCGGCACTGAAACCCGGCTACTACACCCGCATGGGCGCGGCCATCCGCCACGCCGCAGCGCGTCTTGTCGAACGGCCGAACCGCCGCAAGCTCCTCATCGTACTGACCGACGGCAAGCCGAACGACGTCGACCACTACGAGGGGCGTTTCGCGCTCGAGGACAGCCGCCGCGCCGTCGGCGAAGCGCGCCGCTCGGGCATAAGCGTGTTCGGGGTGACAGTGGATCGCGAGGCGAGATCCTATGTGCCGGTCATATTCGGTCAGAACGGCTACGCCGTCGTCAGCAATATCGGCAGGCTGCCTGCGGCCCTGCCGGCGATTTATCGCGGCCTTGTAAGATAGGCGGGGGCAGGCCGCGAGACGGAAGGCCCGGCATGCGCGTACATGCCGGGCCTTTCTGTTCTCAGCTTGAGGCGGCCTTCACGCCGCCTTGCTATGCGTCCGTCCTGATTGATCGATATAGGCGTCGAAGGCTGCAGCGGCGGCACGGATAAGGAAGCGTCCCCCCTCGCGCAGCCGTATGACGCCGTCGGCGATATCAAGGATGCCGTCGCTTTGCAGCATCGCGAGCCTCTTATTGCCGTGGAGCAGCAACTCCGGATCGAAGCCGTGCGCAGTGGCAAGGGCGGGAACATCGACGCCGAAGTCGCACATCAGCCGCTCTATGATGCTTGCCCGCAACCGATCCTCCGGCGTCATCCGGTAGCCTTTCACCGTTGCAAGACGACCCGAGGCTATGCGCTGAGCGTAAAGTCCCGGCGGCACCTCGTTCTGCACATACCCGTCCTTCATCCGCCCGATCGCCGAGGCGCCGAAGCCGATAAGCGTTTCGCAGGAATCCGTCGTGTAACCCTGGAAATTGCGGTGCAGTTGACCTCTTGCCTGCGCGATCGCTAGGTCGTCGTCGGGAAGGGCGAAATGGTCGAGACCGATGCGGCGGTAGCCGGCGGCGGCGAGCGTCGCCGCTATGGCTTCGGCCTGAGCGACGCGGCCTTCCGCATCAGCAAGCGCCTGTTCGTCGATCAGCTTCTGGTGCTTCTTGAACGACGGGATATGAGCGTACCCGAAGACGGCGAAGCGCTCGGGTCCCATCCGGATCGCCGCCTCAGCGGTCGCGATGCAAGATTCGATTGTCTGGTTCGGCAGGCCGTAGATGAGATCGAAATTTATGCTATCGACGCCGGACTGACGCAGGCGCGAAACGGCCTCCATCGTCTGCTCCTCGCTCTGGATCCGGTTGATCGCCTTCTGCACGACCGGATCGAAGCTCTGCACTCCGAGGCTCGCCCTACGGACACCGGCTTCACCGAGGGCCATCGCCATTTCCGGCTCGAGGGTTCGCGGGTCTATTTCCACGGCGATCTCAGCGGTGCTCGCGAAATCGAAATGCTTGCGCAGCAGCGATATAAGCGCCCGGAACTCCTCCGGCTGCATGATTGTCGGAGTGCCCCCGCCGAAATGCACGTGGTCGATGCTGAGCGGCGCACACGTGTTTGCCGAGACTAGACGGACCTCCTCGCGAAGCATGTCGAGATAATCCAGGATTGGCTGGTCGCGCTGGGTGATCGTCGTGTGACAGCCACAGTACCAACACATCGATCGACAGAACGGAATGTGCAGGTAGAGCGACGTGGGCTTTCCCGGCGCAATGGCTGCGAGCCAGTCGCCATAGGTGCTGGCGTCGACAGCGGGCGAAAAGCGGGGCGCCGTCGGATAACTCGTGTAACGGGGCAGGCGTGCCTCGCCATATTTTGCGACAAGAGCCGGTTGCATGGAGAGTCCTTCCGGTGAGCTGGCATTGCGATCGGATGCCATTCTAGGCGCGAACCGGACCTTCCTCTTTGAGCAAAGTCAAAGGATGTCGACGGCCTAGGGGTGTCGACCATGTCGACGCGGCCGCCGATGATTTCAGGCGAGCTACGCTAGGAAGCCGATCACTCCATGGAACTGGCAAAGCTCCCCGGCCAAATAAGTCGGGAGCAGGTAGAAAACGTCCCAGTGGGGAGAAGATGTCGATGGGGCTTCAGAGACTAAGGTTTGACCTCGGCCGCAGAAGAATCTCAAGTGCATTGCCCATAGAGCCTGCTGTTTGGCAAGGGAGAAGCATTGCCGTGCTTGTGCTTATTGCAAGAAATATAGTTTGAACATGATTAAGCCTGGATCGCTAGGATCCGGGCTTCTTTCAATCACTTTAGCAGAGCCCTGACGAAAGGGTTGGTCGAGGCAAACCTGAGGTCGAATTCAGCGTGCCCCTTCTTTCTCGTGTGTATGCCGGAGCCTATACAGCATTGAAGAACCAACGGTATCGAGTCTGGCAAGTTGCGAAGACCGCCTCCAATCCCGCAGTTGTCTCCATTTCTTCAGCACTCGGATGAGGATGGCTGGTGGTATTTTTCGGTGGTCGCCCACCGTCCCCTTCCGGGTGATCGGTGCGTCAGGATCAATCAAGAATGCGACGACCAGGCTCCGGGTCCTCGATTCTAGCAATAGCGCCCGATCGGAGAGCAGCAGACCTTGTTCGCCTTCGGCAAACGTCTGGTCCTCCGCAAGCAGCAAGCCGCTGAAAACATAGAAGTAGAGGTTGCGACCTCGCATTTGCGGGAATACTAGCCGCGCACCTGGCTCGAGCGCGATGTCAAACAGGTCGATTGTATTACGGACGTGGAATGGGGCGTCGCCTCCTTCAGGGCCGACCAGGTGTCGCCAGGTGTTTGGGCTCCGCGAGGGGATCGGCCCATGTTGTATCCTGGGATCGAGATCGACTGCACGCGGCCGGACGAAGATCTGGAGCATGCGCAGGGGCGGATCGGATGACAACGTCTCTTCAGAATGCCAGAAACTGCGTCCGGCGTTCATCACCATCAAATGCTTGCCGTCCGTTACCAGACGGCCGGTTGTCATGTCGTCGTGGCGCATGACGCCGTCAGGCACCCACGAAATGATTTCGTCGTTACGGTGCTCGTGCATGGCGATGAGCCTTCCGGGATCAAGGCTCGATTCCACGATCATTGCAAGCGGACCGTGACCGTGATCGGTTGGCCTCGGTTTCAGCCATCCCGGCATGTTGACGCGAACGACAAATCCTCCCATGTCGCGCACAATAAACGTGCGATCGCCTTTGAGCAGCACGGCGTCCTCCAGCGTGAACATGACCTCAATCATTAGCAGCCCGCCGGAAGGTCGCGTCAATCGAAAGCATCACCGGTCCATCGATTGGGGCGTCCGTCGCGGCTGGTCAAGGACAGTCCGAGACCGATTCTCCGACTGTTTGCTCCCCGTCAAAGTGTGACTGCCCTCGCAGGGATAGGGTCGGCAAGTTCCGATCTGGTTCCAGCCGCCGCCGCATCGGAATGCACAAGGGGCGGTTAACAGGGGAACTCCATGACAATGACGGAAACACAGCCGAAACCATCCATTGACGTCCGCACCGTCCCGCCGCGCGAGCGTCACCCGCGCATCTTCGGAATGCTCGGAACGCTTCCTGCAGGCAGCTCTATGTTGATCACCAGCGACCACGATCCCCGGCCGCTCCACTACCAGTTAGAAACGACTTTCCCAGGCGAATTCGGCTGGGATTATCTGCAAGAGGGGCCTGAAGTCTGGCGAGTCGAGATCGCCCGTCTCGAGAGCAGCTCCGGCTGCGAATGCTGCTGCGGGTCGGATCATTGATCCGGCCGCGGCGAAAGTGACCGGTAGCGCGCATGGTGATTTAGATGCCAGGAGCTACGCTTTCCCCATGGACGATGTCCTATTTCGCCGCCGCCTGTGTTTTTCTGGTGGTCGGCCAGGGCGCGATGGTCGCGGGCTACGGCTACCCGTTCGCCGCCGTCGAAGCCCCGGCCACCTTGGCGGTTGTGCACGTCGTCGCCATCGGCTGGCTCGGCCTGCTGATGGCGGGGGCGCTGTTGCAGTTCGTGCCGGTGCTGGTTGCGGCGCCCCTTCGCGGCGGGCGGCTTGCACTCCCGGCTTTGGCGCTGCTCATTCCCGGACTTCTTCTGCTCGTCGGCGGCTTTGCCGCACTTGCCGGTGTGGAAGGAGTATCGCCAGTCATGTTGCCGTCGGGCGCGCTGCTACTGGCAATGGGCTTCGGTCTCGTCATCATCATGCTTGCGGCTACGCTCCTGGCGGCGCGACCGCTGCCGCTTCCCGCCCGCTTCGTCGCCACGGGTCTCGGCGCGCTGATCGCCGCGGTCCTTGCCGGCGGCGCCTTCACGCTCGTGTTAAGCGGCACCGTCACGAGTCCTGCGGCGATCGCGCTTCTCCTCAAGGGAGTACCGCTGCACGCGGCGCTTGGCCTTGGAGGCTGGCTGACCTTCACCGCGATCGGCGTCAGCTATCGGCTGCTGTCGATGTTCATGCTTTCGCCGGATGACACGCGGGCCACAAGCAGGGCCGTCTGGTGGATGGGCGCCGCGGCCCTGGCGATCGTCGTAGCCAGCATCGTCTTGATTGCTGTCGACAGCGACGGGATGGAAGGGGCGACGAGCGTCGCAACATTTCTGGCCGTCTCCGCCGCCGTCCTCTATTCCGCCGACGTCTTGCGCCTCTATCGCGAGCGCCGCCGCAACGTCCTGGAACTCAACACCCGTGCGAGCTATGCGGCCTTTGCTGCGCTTCTCGCTTCCGTCATCATGTTCGCCCTGCCAATCACACGGGCCGCGGCCGGCGAAGGCGCCGCGGCTCTCGTCTATCTCTTCGTCTTTGGCTGGTTGACCGGCCTCGGCCTCGCGCAGCTCTACAAGATCGTTCCGTTTTTGACCTGGCTCGAATGCTATGGCCCCGTTCTCGGGCGGGTCGCAGTGCCGCGTGTTCAGGACTTGGTCGAGGAGAATCGCGCAAGCCTATGGTTTTTCGTCTATTACTTGGCCGTGATTGCGGCTACTCTTTCGCTCTTTGCCGAAAGTCCGGCGGCGTTCCGCGTCGCCACGCTAGCGCAACTCTGCGCGACAGTCGGCCTGATGGTGGAGCTCGTCCGCGCCCGCATGCTTTCCTCCGTCGCAGCGCCCCTGCGCCTTCCCGCCGGCGCGCCGAGACCGCATCTCTTTCTCCCAATCTCTCGACCACAGGAGTGACCGATGACCATCGTAACCCAGAACCCAGCACCAAGAGAATTCGACGTCCGACCTATATTGAAGAGCGGCGGCGAGCCGTTCCAGGCGATCATGGAGGCGGTGAACGGGTTGAGACCGGGCCAGGCGTTGCGGCTGCTTGCTCCCTTTCGTCCGCAGCCGCTGTTCAAAGTGATGGAGGGCCGCGGCTTCAGCCACGAGGCACAGGAGATACATGGCGGTGACTGGGAAGTCTTGTTCACGCCGAAGGCAGCGGGTGCCCCCGTCGAGGTGTCTGCAGGTGCTGACAACCCGGACTCCTGGCCCGATCCCGTAGAAAACCTCGACCTGACCGAGCTCGATCCCCCGGAACCTATGGTCCGCATCCTCGCGGCTGTAGAGCGGCTGCAGTCGGGCGAGGTGTTGTTTGCGCTACTTTCCCGCGAGCCTATCTTCCTCTTCCCGGAGCTCTCCAAGCGGGGCCACCAGTGGGCGGGCAATTTCGACGAAACACGAACCACCTTCCGCATCTTCATCCGAGTCGGTGACAAGGGCTGAAGCGATGAGCGAACCGAAGAACGACACCATCTGCGACTCGATCCGCGATGCGCTGCGAATGATCATCGACCCTGAGCTTGGCCGCAATATAGTCGATCTCGGTCTTATCTACGATGTATTCGTCGAGGATGGCGGCATCGCCCATGTCACGATGACAACAACCACGAAGGGCTGCCCGGCCAGCGAATATCTGAAGGAGGCAGTGCGCAACTGCGTCTGGTATGTGCCGGGTGTTGAGTATGCAGAAGTTCGGCTGACCTACGAGCCGGCTTGGACGCCGGATATGATGGCCGGCTGAGACGATAGGCTTGCTGTTTGGAAAGCAGAGGCGGGTGCTAATGACGACGTCGATGATGGCATCCACTAAATGATGCAGAGGAAGGTGAGATCGTGCATCTCGTCCCACAGCGTCTGTTCGACTTCTCCGCTGATCTCGGAAGCCTTGGCGAGGGCGATGGCGAACTTTCCGCTGCCGCACGGCCACGGCGACAAGGTCAAGCGGGGTGGCGCCCGTCAGCGTCGATCCTTCCGGTCCAGATCACGCCCCGGTAAGATCCGCGGTGATAGGCGCGGCTATATCGCAGTTGACCTGTTTAAACGGTAATACTCGTGCTCATTTCGCCGTTCAACAGGCGCCTGAGGTGAAAGCTCGCGAGCCGGTCCTCCGCGTTGCGGCCGACGAGGGCTGCAAACGACGCGACCGCACCAGGATCACCAGCCTCCAGCTTTTTGAAGGCGTGCAGATAGGCCTGTGTATCTGCGTCGCCACAATTTTCGGCTTCGAGCGGTTCGAAAGCGCGGATCGGCACGGCTCGCCCCCGAAGCACAAGATCGCCCACAGGCCGCCCGCAGAAGTCCTGTGCGTTGGCCGCAATGGTCGCGCTCACGCACACTCGGGTACCAAACGTCTTGTTGGCTGCTTGCAGGCGCGCGGCAACATTAATCGTATCCCCATACGCGCTGTAGTCGAAGAACCTTCCTCCCCCGAAGTTTCCCACTACGGCGGGGCCGGCATGCACTCCAATCCGCGTGTGGCCGAGAGCTATTCCTTCTCCGCTCCAGTGCTCGCAGAACGAGCAGGCGAAGGAGTCAAGTTCGAGTGAACAGGCAACTGCGCGCGTGGCGTGGTCCGGCTGATCGGACGGAGCCCCGAACAGCACGTGGAGCGCATCACCGATGATTTTGGCGACCGTGCCGTCATGCGCGAACACAATATCGGTCATACCGGCGATGTAGCCATTGAGAAGCTGGCCGAGCAGCTTCGGTTCGATAGTCTCCACGAGGGTAGTAAAACCGGTCAAATCGGTAAAAAGCGATGCGACCTCCCGGCGCGTGCCGCCGAGACTGACGGCGTCCGTACCGCTGGCCAGGCGTTCGGCCAAGTTGGGAGAAAAGTAGCGGGACAGCGATGCGCGCGCCTGCTCGGCCGCCGCCTGTCGGCGCTGAGCCTCGCGCAGTGCCTCGACGTGGTGAATCGTCTTTGCAATCGTCGCTTCGAGGTCACAAAAATCGATTGGCTTCGTAACAAAGTCATAGGCACCCCGGTTCATAGCAGTGCGGATGTTGGCCATGTCGCTGTATGCTGAGACAACGATCGTCGAGAGTTCGTCCCGCCTCTCCTGAAGCTTGGACAGTAGCGATAGCCCGTCCATGCGCGGCATGTTGATGTCGCTCAGCACCAAATCCACGTCCTGGTGTTCAGCCAGTACGGACAACGCCTCAATACCGTCGCGGGCGAAGAGAAACCGCAGCGTCCCGCCTCGGATCTGCTTGCGGAACTTCTGGAGGAGAAGGAGCTCCAGATCCGGCTCATCGTCGACAACGAGGATGCAGGTGCTCATCGCAGGCTACCTAAACGGTTCTCAATTTCTTCTCTGAGTTCAACGAAGTCGATCGGCTTCGCAAACAACGCCTCGGCGCCACCTTCAAGGGCTTTGCGCTTCGTTTCAGGATCACCATAGGCCGTAATCATGATCACCGGCACATCAGGCCGTAAGCTCCGCGCCTTCGGCAGTAATTCGAAGCCGCTCATGCCCGGCATATTGATATCCGATAGGATGAGAATAAGCGTGACATCGCTGGCATCGGCAATCCGCTGGAGGGCAGTCGCCGCCGAGTGCGCAAATTCCATTGCGAAACGTCCAGCACGCAGGTCACGGCGGAATTGCTGTCGGAAAAGCGGCTCGATGTCCGGTTCGTCATCTACCACCAGAATTAGAAGGCTCATGATTTGACCTCCAGGTTTCCAGTCGGAGCAGTTATTCGGGGCAACCGGATGCGAAACTCGGTGTATTGACCGAGTTCCGTATCAACTTCGATCGAGCCTCCGTGCTGCTTGACAACAATGTCGTGGCTGAGGGAGAGGCCGAGCCCTGTTCCCTCGCCAGCAGGTTTGGTCGTGAAGAAGGGATTGAACATTTTCTCCCGTACCCCGGCCGGGATCCCAGGTCCGTTGTCACGGATTATGATCTCCACGCAATCGCCGCGGTTCCTGGTGGTTGCGGCCAACGTGGGCTCATACGCTTCGCCGGCATCGGAGGCTGCACGGCGGCTCGTCGCATAGAAGCCGTTCGCTATCAGATTGAGAAGCACGCGCGTGATCTCTTGTGGGTAAAGATCGACCTCACCAGCCGCCGGATCGAGCGATTTCTCAAGCGTTATGTTGAAGCCCTGCTTCTCGGCACGGGCGCCGTGATAGGCGAGATTGAGGCTCTCCTCGACGAGGGCATTTACATTGACTGCCCGCCGCTCTCCCACTCCCTGGCGCGAGTGCAGAAGCATATTCTTGACGATTGAGTCGGCACGCTTGCCATGTTCGACGATCTTTCCGAGATTGCCCCTCAGCATGGCCGCGAGCTCATCGATCTCGGCCCGCGCGCTCCCCTCGAAGGCTGCACCTTCAAGCGCCCGTTTCAACTCCTCGATCAGTTCGATCGAGATCTCCGAAAAGTTGTTCACGAAGTTTAGAGGATTTTTAATTTCATGCGCGATGCCCGCGGTCAGTTGCCCAAGCGAGGCGAGTTTTTCGGTTTGGACCAACCTGTCCTGCGCGGTCCTCAGCTCATCGAGCGAGCGTGACAGCTCCTCGGTACTCTCCTGCACCTCCTGAAAAAGCCGCACGTTCTCAATGGCTATTACTGCCTGGTCGGCGAAAATTGACGCCAATTCGACCTGCTTGCGGGTGAATGGCCGTACCGTCGACCGAGTCAATGCAAGTACGCCGATCGGGCTCCCGTCGCGCAAGAGCGGCACCCCGAGGACCGTACGAAATCCACCAAGCCTTTGCCCCTCGTGCAGGTCATATTCCGGATCATCAAGGACGTCGGTTACCTGAATAGGCCGCATCTCAAGCAGGGTTCGCCCAACGATCGTGCCGCGCCCCGGCTCCAGCGGGAGAGCACGAAGATACTGTTCGAACTCGTGCGATAAACCATGACTGGCCACTGGATAATGCGCGTCTCCCATCGGTCGGGTCATTGTTGCCATGTCAGCCTCGCAAAGACGGGCGGCGGACGCCACAAGCGTGTCCAGCACCACTTGGAGGTCGAATGCCGATCGGCTGATAACCCTCAGGACGTCAGCCGTCGCCGTCTGCTGCTCCAGCGCCTCTGCGAGCTCGGCTGTCCGCTCGTTGACTTCGTCAAATAGTCGCACGTTCTCGATCGCAATCACCGCCTGGTCGGCGAAGGTCTGGAGAAGGCCAATCTGCCTTGCGGTGAATGGCTTGACCTCGGTTCTTCGGATGATAAGCCCGCCGATTGCTTCCTGCTGTCGCAGCAGAGGCGCTGCCAAGATGGTGCGGTGTCCCATTCGAACAGCCATATTTTGGCCGTCCGGGAACTCGTCGGCCTCGGCGGTCAGATCGGAAACATGAATCGGCTTTCGGTCCAGGACGGCTCGCCCTGTGACCCAGGTCGGAGACACTGGCCAGCAACCGAAATCGATCGGGATTGGTCCGTGATGCGACCTTAGACGGAGCATATTTCCATCTTTCAGGAATATGGCCGCGTCATAAGCCTCGCAAAGCCGCACGGCAGATCCGACCAGGGTGTCGAGCACGGCCTGAAGATCGAAGGCAGAGCGGCTGATTACCTTGAGGACATCCGCTGTCGCAGTCTGCTGCTGCAGAGACTCTTTCAGCTCTAGATTTCGCTTCTCCAGATTGGTGAACAGCCGAACGTTCTCGATCGCTATCGCGGCCTGCTCGGCGAAGGTTTTGAGAAGTTCGACCTGACGATCAGGAAACATCCCTGGCTGCGTCCGTGCCACAACAATGCTTCCGATAGGTTTCCCTTCGCGCATGATCGGCACCGCCACCAGGCTTCGGTAGGTCGCACTTTGGACGCTCAGGGTTCTGTGGGCTCGATACTCCGGATCGAGAGTCCGATCCTCTATCTGCTCCACCGATCGGCTGAGTATCGATCGGCCGGCGGCACTGCCTCGATCCGGTGGCGCTGGGAACATTGCTCGCACCGCTTCAACGCCTTCGGCCTCCAGGCGGTGGTATGCCACGAAATACAGGAGCTCACCATCATAGCGAAACACATGACAGAACTGCGCGTCGCAAAGTTTGGCAGCACTTAGAGCAATGGTGTCGAACACGGGCTGCACGTTGGTCGGCGAGGTCGAAATGACGCGCAGGATGTCACTTGTAGCCGTCTGCTGCTCCAGTGCTTGTGTAGTTTCTCGGTGGCGCGCCTGCGCCTCTTCGAAGAGGCGGGCGTTCTCGATGGCGATCACCGCCTGATCGGCGAATGTTCGCAGGAGCTCGACATAGCGTTCCGGGAACCATCCGGCCGCCCGTCGAGTGACGGCGATTGATCCGAGCGGACGCCGGTTCAACATCAGGGGCACGCCGATGGCGCTCTGGTAGGCCACTATTTTCGCGAGCGCTTGCATCTTGTAATCAGGGTCGGCGAAGACGTCGGGAATTTGCTCGATCGCGCCGCTGAGAAATGCTCGCCCAGTGACATTGCCACTACTGGGTCGTTGCGGAAAATTGGCTCGTACCGCTTCGATGCCTTCTTGTGAAATTCCGTGATAGGCTACCGGGTGTAGCTGTTCTCCGTCGAACCGAAACACGAAGCAGAATTCTGCCGCACAAAGCCGCGCAGCGTTTTGAGCTATCGCTTGGAATACCGGCTGCACGTCGTTGGGAGAGAGCGAGATGACACGCAGGATTTCGCCGGTCGCCGTCTGCTGTTCGATCGCCTCGGCAAGCTCACGTCGGAGCAGTTTCACTTGACGTCTGATACTGCGGCTCGACTGCTTCACGGTACCTCCCCAGCAGTGCTCCCCAAGCGATCGATTCAGTACGGTCTCCAGCCGTGCGTTGACGACGACAGCGGCACAGCCGCCTCGGCGAATGAGAATACCTTATTCGGCTACCGGTGACGAGATTTAGCTCTTGCTTATGAGCTGTGGGTGAGCGACTAGGGCGCTGGTCGCTACACGGCAGCCGCGGCTGTGCAGCGGAGTGCCGGCGGGCTATCACAGGCGCGATCCCCGCCAGTCCGGAGTTTTGTCGCTAGTCTGGCACACGTTGGAGGGGATTGCCGCGTTGCAGGCGAAGCAGGATCCCGCAGCGTTCGCGTGGGGAGGCCGCGGTCACTCGGGCGTGCAAAGGTGGTCGATCCTAGCCTATGCTTTTGTTGCGTTGAGGCGACCGTCTGCAATAGACGCCGAGACGTTCTTCGCGTTCACCGGAGATGGCGCCCGTATGTCGAGTGCAGACGTGACCCCCGCAAACTTCGGTTGTTGGCGCTTTCCGAACGAAGCACGATAACGGCTCACACGCAACGGTTGCCACGAGCGAGATCCACGTCAGCGGCATTCCCGGAAGTTCGGCTGAAATCTCTGTTCCCAGATCCGTGCCCCGCTTTCGGTGGTCTTTGCTTATCGACGCGCTGCTTGGTCTGAGGTCGCTTCCAAAAGCGCCCGCTGGCTAGCTGGCGCTTTTGTGATGCGGTTGGAAACCAACGCTCTACTGCACTACCCGGCGCTTGCGCACCAGGATCGGGCCATACTCAATGCAGAACAGCGCAAAGGCCAGGATCCACGCGCTTCCGGAGACGGCATAGAGGCTCGCTGCAACGACGGGAAGTATTTCCGCCAGCGGGCGCAACAGTGCCGACGTCACGACCGCGGCGTAGGAGGCGGTCGTCAATCGCGATGCGGTAAGCGGATAGCCCGTGTGGCCGCGGCTCGCACGGGTCATGACCGCTAGCATCATTGCTGCGATGGCGCCCACCGTGAGCAAATGCATGACCGAACGTTCTTCGACGAAGCCGAGCGCGCCGATGCCGATTGCGGCGAAGCCCAGGGGAACGAAGGCATAGGCGACGTGCAGTATGACGAGCAGCATTTCCGGCCAGGTGCACCAACCGCGCCAGCGGGCGAGCCGGACGGTGTGCAGCAGTGCGCCGGCAAAAGCCGCCACCGCCGTGAACGAATGGTCGGGAACAAGCGTCCATGCGCCAAGCGCCGCGATGCCCGCGAGAATGGCGACTGTGTCGAAGTGGTTATAGGGAACCGGAAATTTGGTCCGGCCGGCACGATTCAGCCAGTTGCGGGTGAAACTCGGCAAGATCCGACCGCCGATGATGGTGACGAGTACCACATAGGCGGAAATGCCGAGGCGCATCGCGATATGGACATGGTCTCCCGTGACCACGGCGAAATGAAAGCAGGCGTTGGCGAGCGACAGTGCGAGAAGACCGCCCAACACCTTCAAATCCTTCCACTTGCGGCCGGCGATTACCTCGCGGGCGCAGATCAAGAGCAGCGCCGGGAGGAAGAGGCCGTCTATAGCCGCGGCGGGCGGGATGCCGATCATATCCGGGGGAAGCAGCGCAGCGCGTCCCGCCAGCCAAAGCGCGAACAGTCCGGCGAGCGGCCAGCCGGAGACGGGGAGGCGGCCCGTCCAGTTCGGTACCGCGGTCAGCAAGAATCCGGCAAGGACAGCCGGGGCGAAGCCAAACAGCATCTCGTGCGCATGCCAGGCATGAGCCCCATAGCTGCCGGCGACTTCGAGATGACCCGCGAGGGCCGCAACCCAGAGGGTCATGGCGACGACCGCCCAAACAGCGGCGCCGAGAAAGAAGGGTCTGAATCCGTATGAAAAGAGCACCGGGCCCGTGCGGGCGAGGCCCCGCGGCACGTAGCCTTCCCGCTTGGCCACCTTTGATCCATTCATGACTTAACTCCTAATGTCTGGGTCGCCTCTGACTACCGGAGTTGAGCAATGTCTTCTTTGACAATTGGCAAAGACATGGCAGCTGGGTACCGGCGGAAACCCCGTACGGAGTTGTCGCGCTGCTGGCCAAAATGTCGCACCAGGGCAATTTGCCTGTTTGCTCCACCTCAAAGAGCCTGCCCGCCACCACCCTAGAATGAGCATGACCGGGCGATATTCGCTCCGTCTTCTCTAGGAGAGGTTCCATGTCTGAGCAATTCCAGATGACACGTCGCAGCATGCTGGCCGGCGCCGCGATCGCAGGCGCACTGACGCCGCTGGTTGGCGCCGTATCGGCCCATGCGGAAGAGGCGGTAGCCAAGGTGGCCTCCCTCGACGTCGGGTCGCTGCCGCGCGTCAAGGTAGATCTCGTCAAACCGCCCTTTGTCCACGCCCATACGCAAAAGGCCGAAGGCGGCCCGAAGGTCGTCGAGTTCACGCTGACGATAGAGGAAAAGAAGATCGTCATCGACGAGCAGGGTACGGAGCTCCATGCCATGACCTTCAACGGTTCGGTTCCCGGTCCGCTGATGGTCGTGCACCAGGACGACTATGTCGAGCTGACGCTCATCAACGCGGACACGAACACGCTGCAGCACAATATCGACTTCCATTCGGCAACCGGCGCGCTGGGGGGCGGCGCACTGACGGTCGTCAATCCGGGCGAGACCACGGTGCTGCGCTTCAAGGCGACCAAGGCGGGCGTCTTCGTCTACCATTGTGCACCTCCCGGCATGGTTCCGTGGCACGTCACTTCGGGGATGAACGGTGCGATCATGGTGCTGCCGCGCGAAGGACTAACCGACGGCAACGGCAAGCCGCTTACCTATGACAAGGTCTACTATGTCGGTGAGCAGGACTTCTACGTGCCGCGCGACGCAAGCGGCAAGTTCAAGAAGTATGAAAGCGTCGGGGACGCCTATGCCGATACGCTCGAAGTGATGCGCACGCTTACCCCGTCCCACATTGTCTTCAACGGCGCGGTCGGGGCGCTCACCGGCGACAACGCGCTCAAGGCCGCCGTCGGCGAGAAAGTCTTGATCGTCCATTCGCAGGCGAACCGCGACACGCGCCCGCACCTGATCGGCGGCCATGGCGACTATGTCTGGGCGACCGGCAAGTTCCGCAATCCTCCCGAGGTCGATCAGGAGACCTGGTTCATACCCGGCGGCACGGCGGGCGCTGCCTTCTACACCTTCGAGCAGCCCGGAATCTATGCCTACGTCAACCACAACCTAATCGAGGCGTTCGAGCTCGGCGCTGCCGCTCATTTCGCCGTCACCGGCGATTGGAACGACGACCTGATGACCTCGCTCCTTGCTCCATCGGGTACCTGACTGAAGCCGGTCGCTCCGATGGCCCGCATCGGAGCGACCGGCACCCTCGCCGCCAGATCTCTCGGTGAGACTGGCAAGGAACGACAGTCGAAAGGAGGCCGCCATGGACGCACTTCCAAAAGGCAGAGAAGTCGCTCCCATCTCGCTTGCAATACCCTCCGCGCTCTTTCTGATACTCGCCGGAATCCTCGCAATTGAGACAGGGCTGCTGGGCAGCGCTCCGTCGGGCAGCGCCCTTGATGAACCGCCCGTCGTAACCGTAGCTCCGAGGGATTTCCGGTATCGTGCAGCCGGGGAGTTCTTCAAGAACGGCTATGCCGTCGACGGGCCGGTGGAGACTGTGCGCATGAGCGCGCCGCTCACCATCATGAAATATCAAGTGACCGCCGCAGACTACGCGCGCTGCGTCGCGGAACAGGCATGCCCGCCCGCCGAACCCGAGCACGTACCCGCAGATCCTGGAAGCACGCCGGCAACGGGGGTCAGCTTCGACGACGCGCAAGCTTATGCCGCCTGGCTCAGCCGGCGAACCGGCACGATCTGGATGCTGCCGACTGACGAGCAGCTCGCCTTTGCGGCCGGCAGCCGTTTTCCCGACGACGCGCTCGACGTCGAGGACGACGGCTCCAATCCAGCCTTGCGGTGGCTTGCCGACTACTACCGCGAGACCGCGCGCAAGGCCTCCCGCGAGCCGGAGCCGCAGCGACTCGGACATTTCGGCGAAAGCGAGACGGGCCTCACCGACTTTGGCGGCAATGTCTGGGAATGGACGACGACCTGCGTTAGGCGTGTCACGCTCGACCGCACAGGAAGCATTACCAGCGACACCTCATCCTGCGGCATCTACATAGCCACTGGCAAGCATCGCGCCGCGCTCAGTTCCTTTATCCGCAAGCCCAAGGGGGGCGGCTGCGCCGTCGGCGCGCCCCCGGACAACGTCGGCTTCCGTCTAGTGAAGAATACCCGTTGGTATGCACGCCTGCTGCAGGCGCTTCGCGAGAAGGGCCTCGACGTCTGAGGTGCATCGCATTGAAGGGTGCTTCTCATGCACTCACGACAACCGCGTTCTGTCGCGCCGCGGATACTCTGCTTTGTTCCCTCCTTCCGCCATGATAGTGAGATCATGGTCGCGTTGGTTCCGATCCAAGGAATCCTGCAGTAGGAAAATCGAATGAAGATCGACCGGAGTGTCGTACGGTCGCTTGCCCTGTTCGACAGGATGAGCGACGCGGATCTGGACAGGATGCTCGCCCATGCGACGGCAAGGCGCGTGCCCCAAGGTGACGCTGTTTTCGAGCAAGGTCAGAGAGCCACAAGCTTTTTCCTGCTCCTGCACGGGCGGCTGAAGGTGACCCAGGTCACCGAGGACGGTCAGCAGATCATCGTGCGCGTCGTCCATCCGGGTGACCTCTTCGGATTTGCAAAGGCGCTGCAGCGTTTGGATTATCCCGGTACTGCGACGGCCGTTACGGAAAGTCTTGCTCTTTCCTGGCCTACGGATCTCTGGCCGCAATTCGTCGAGCAGAATCCGCATCTAGCCGTCAGCACCATGCAGACGATCGGCCAGCGCCTCGAAGAGGCACACACGCGGATTCGCGAGATGTCGACCCAGGAGGTGGAGAGGCGCGTCGCCCATGCGGTGCTGCGCCTTTCGCGGCAGGCGGGCAAGCAGGAAAAAGGCGGTGTCCGCATAGACTTTCCGATCTCCCGCCAGGACATAGCTGAAATGACCGGAACCACGCTGCATACGGTGTCGCGCATTCTCAGCGCCTGGGAGCAGAAGGGACTGGTCGAGGGCGGTCGTCAGAAGCTCATCGTCTGCGACCTGCCGGGCTTGGCGGCCCTCGCAGAAGGCGGGCGCGACTAGACGGATTTCCGATGGGTATTTGACAAGCATCAAAGAGCAGGTGCTCTATCTGTTCTATTTCCTTGTCGCAAGAACCGACCAGGGTTCTGAAACCAAGGAGAATTTCAAGTGCGCATAATCGCAAAGGGCATGGCAGTCGCCGCAGTTCTTGCCGCCTTCACCGGCACAGCATTCGCGGCCGATTTCGAGGTCCACATGCTTAACAAGGGCTCCGAGGGAGCAATGGTCTTCGAGCCGGCATTCGTCAAGGTCAATCCGGGCGACAGCGTCACGTTTGTTGCGACCGACAAGGGACATAATGTCGAGACGATCAAGGACATGATTCCCGACGGGGCTTCGGCATTCAAGAGCAAGATGAACGAGACCTACAAGGTGACTTTCGACGTGCCAGGAGTCTACGGTGTGAAGTGCACCCCGCACGTCGGCATGGGCATGGTTGCGGCAATCGTCGTCGGTGACGCGCCCGCCAATGTCGAAAAGGTAAAGGCAGTGAAGCTGCCCAAGAAGGCGCGGGAGCGCCTCGACGCGGCGCTCGCCGTTGCTCTCCAATAGTATCGGCAGCACGCCAACTAATAACCCGGCGCAGTACAAGCCCGTCTGCGTCGGGCCTGTTTAGTGCTGTCATTGTTGGTTTTAGAGATACTGAATATATTACATCCTCGTCATCTCGGTCAGTAATTGACAGAGATCAATTTGTCGCAGTGTTCGGAGTTTGACCTTAAGAATTATCGCGGATCTCCCTTTATTTTTTTTATCGAGGCACTAGACTTCCGTTAAGCCTATCCGTTTAGCGAGGAGACGCTTGAATGCCCAATACCGACCAGTCAGCGGCGAGCCTTCCACCCTCGCGGCGGCGAAACGAAATCGTTACGTTTCTCGTGCTGGCGTTCGGCATCTGGCCGATCGTCGCGGTGGGCGTCGTCGGTGCCTACGGCTTTCTCGTCTGGATGTTCCAGATCATTTTCGGGCCCCCCGGCCCGCCAGCGCATTGAGGGCGGCGTGGGCGAGGGCGTCGGGATATCACGGCGGGATTTTCTTCGCGATTCCCGCAAGCGGGAGAGTGGGCGTGTCTCTCTGCCAGGAGCAACCCCGGCCGGCCTTGAGGCCTGCACCGGCTGCGGACGATGCGTCGACGCCTGTCCGACGCAAATCATCCAGCTGATCGAGGATCGCCCGGCGCTCGATTTCTCCGTCGCCGAGTGTACCTTCTGCGGCCAGTGCGCGGAACTCTGTCCGGAGCCGGTCTTCATCGGCCGGCCAAGTCACTTTCCCCACGTCGCAATGATCGGCGAGAGCTGTCTTGCCAAGAACCGCACCGATTGCCAGGCCTGTCGCGATGTTTGTCCGACAGAGGCGATCCGCTTCCGTCCGCGTGCCGGCGAACCCTTCTTACCCGAGCTTAGCGATGAGGCGTGCACCGGCTGCGGCGCCTGTCTTTCCGTCTGTCCGGTGGCGGCGATCGACATTCGCGAGGTCGCAAGGGAGGACGCGCATGTCTGATCCAAGCGCGACCTATCACATCTCCAGCGCGGTTGTCGCGACGATGCCGCATATGCGGGAGCGTGTCGTCGCTCGGCTAGCCGAGATGCCGAACGTCGAGGTTTACGCGCACGAAGGGGGAAAGGTGGTCGTCGTGATCGAGGCAACGAGCACGGGGACGCTCGGCGAAATCCTGTCGCGCATCTCTCTGCTCGAAGGCGTGGTGGCAGCCAACATGGTGTTTGAGCATGTCGAAACTCAAGGAGAGATCGGCCATGACCGGCGAACTGACGCGGCGTGATATATTGAAGGCACATGCGGCCGGCATCGCCGCAGCTACGGCAGGGATCGCGCTTCCGGCGGCGGCGCAGCCCGTGCCGGGCGGCGTCGAAGCCCTTCAGATAAAGTGGTCGAAGGCGCCCTGCCGTTTCTGCGGTACCGGCTGCGGGGTCATGGTCGGGGTCAAGGAGGGACAGGTCGTCGCCACCCATGGCGACATGCAGGCCGAGGTGAACCGCGGCCTCAACTGCATCAAGGGCTACTTCTTGTCCAAAATCATGTATGGCGCCGACCGTCTGAAGACGCCGCTTCTGCGCAAGCGCAACGGCGTCTTTGCCAAGGACGGCGAGTTCGAGCCGGTGAGCTGGGACGAGGCCTTCGACGTCATGGCCGAGCAGGCGAAGCGGGTGCTGAAGGAGAAGGGGCCGACCGCCGTCGGCATGTTTGGTTCCGGGCAGTGGACGATCTTCGAGGGTTATGCCGCGACCAAGCTGATGCGCGCTGGTTTCCGCTCCAACAATCTCGATCCGAATGCCCGCCACTGCATGGCCTCAGCGGCCTATGCCTTCATGCGCACTTTCGGCATGGACGAGCCGATGGGCTGTTATGACGACTTCGAGCACGCGGACGCATTCGTGCTTTGGGGTTCGAACATGGCCGAGATGCATCCGATCCTGTGGACGCGGCTCGCCGATCGAAGGCTGGGCCATGAGCATGTGAAGGTGGCGGTTCTTTCGACCTTCACCCATCGCAGCATGGATCTTGCGGATATTCCGATCGTCTTCAAACCTGGGACCGATCTGGCGATCCTTAACTACATCGCTAATCACATTATCCAGACAGGGCGGGTGAACGAGGATTTCGTCAGCAAGCACACGACCTTCATGGTCGGCGCGACCGACATTGGCTATGGCCTGAGGCCCGACAATCCGCTCGAGGTCAAAGCCGTGAACGCCAAGGATGCGGCGAAGATGACTCCGAGCGACTTCGAGAGTTTCAAGTCCTTCGTCTCGGAGTACACGCTCGACAAGGTGGTCGAACTCACGGGGGTCGAGGCCGGGTTCCTCGAACAATTGGCAGATCTCTACGCCGATCCCAATCGCAAGGTGATGTCGCTCTGGACCATGGGCTTCAACCAGCATGTGCGCGGCGTCTGGGTCAACCACATGGTCTACAACCTTCATCTGTTGACCGGGAAGATCTCCGAACCCGGCAACAGCCCGTTCTCCCTCACTGGTCAACCCTCGGCCTGCGGGACGGCGCGCGAGGTCGGCACCTTTGCCCATCGGCTGCCGGCCGACATGACGGTGACCAACCCGGAGCACCGCAAGCATGCCGAGGAGATCTGGCGCGTGCCTCACGGGATCATTCCCGAGAAACCGGGCTACCACGCCGTCGAGCAGGACCGGATGCTGAAGGACGGAAAGCTCAATTTCTACTGGGTGCAGGTCAACAACAACGTCCAAGCGGCTCCCAATACGCAGAACGAGACATATCAGGGCTATCGCAACCCGGAGAACTTCATCGTCGTCTCCGACGTCTATCCGACGATCACCGCTATGAGCGCGGACCTGATCCTTCCGGCTGCCATGTGGGTGGAGAAAGAAGGCGCCTACGGCAATGCGGAGCGCCGAACCCATGTCTGGCACCAACTGGTGAATGCCCCCGGCGAAGCACGTTCCGATCTCTGGCAAATGGTGGAGTTCTCCAAGCGCTTTACCACCGACGAAGTGTGGCCGGCCGAGACCCTCGACGCCAATCCGGGCTATCGGGGCAAGACCCTCTACGATGTGCTCTTCAAGAACGGCAATGTCGACCGTTTCCCCGCAAGCGAAATCAATATGGAATATGCCAACCGGGAAGCGGAGGCCTTCGGCTTCTACATCCAGAAAGGCCTTTTCGAGGAATATGCCTCCTTCGGGCGCGGACACGGGCATGACTTGGCGCCCTATGACCGCTACCATGAGGAACGGGGCCTGCGCTGGCCGGTCGTCGACGGCAAGGAGACGCTCTGGCGCTACCGGGAAGGGTACGATCCCTACGTGAAGCCTGGGGAGGGCGTGAAGTTCTATGGTCGCCCGGACGGCAAGGCGGTGATCCTCGCCGTTCCCTACGAGCCGCCGGCGGAATCTCCCGACGACGAATACAATGTCTGGCTGGTGACGGGTCGCGTCCTCGAGCACTGGCACTCCGGCTCGATGACGATGCGGGTGCCGGAACTCTACAAGGCGTTCCCCGGTGCCGTCTGCTTCATGAATGCCGGTGACGCCCGCGATCGCGGTATCAACCAGGGCG